>CABSYS010000007.1:0-15595 GCA_902482045.1 uncultured Collinsella sp. | reverse complement strand
TCTACACCTATTAAGTCGTCGGCAGCGTCAGATGTGTATAAGAGACAGGCCGTAGAGCAGGCCGACGCCGCCCTTGCCGATAAAGGCGACCTTGTTGATCTGCATGTGAATCATCTCCCCATATAAAAGGCGCCCGCGTAAGGGGCGCCTGATGGATTGTATGTCGCCGGGGCGTTTGGTAAGCGCGTGGGGCGGCAGTTATAAAAAGAAATGTTTGCCTGGACGCTACACTGCAGGGCAGACCGCGAAAACGCGTGCGGGATATCCAACGCCATCGCGCACCTTGGGGAAGGTACAGAAGATGACGGCACCCGTGGCGGGAAGCTCGTCCAGATGGTCCATGACCTCGATCTGGTAACGGTCGACCGAGAGGATGTATTGTTCGCCGGGGTAGGGATAGGCGTCCTCACGCGTGGTCCGTTCGCCTCCTTTCATCGGGCTTTTTGCTGATGTTAAAGCGGTGTCGTGATGGCTCGATTGCTGCTACGTTACGATACGTTCTCGATTGCGATTCCAATGTGTTTTGATGGCGTGGCCGTTGTGTTTCGCCTCATTAGAGCTTCGAGGGGAGAGGAGGGGCAGTGCAATATCGTGTTGACCCCAAAAGCGGCAACCGTATCTCGGTGCTGGGACTGGGCTGCATGAGGTTTCCCGGTGCGCCGGGACACCCCGATGCGAAGACGGCCGATGCCATCATTTCCCGTGCGGTGGAGCAAGGAATAGCCTATCTGGACACGGCCTATCTCTACCCCGGTAACGAAGCTTGTGTGGGAGCTTCGCTTGAGCGCCTGGGGCTGCGCGACCAGATTTTGCTTGCGACCAAGTTGCCGCACGCTTCGTGCAAATGTGCGGAGGATTTCGATCGGTTCTTCGACGAGCAGCTGCGCCGTTTGCGGACTGACCATATCGACTATTACCTTATGCACAACATCACCTCGCCCGCGCAGTGGGAGCGCGTGGTAGCGTTGGGTATCGAGGACTGGATTGCGCACCAAAAGGCGGCGGGGCGTATTCGCCAGATAGGTTTTTCGTACCACGGCAGTGCGGCGGACTTCCTCACGATGCTTGACGCGTATGACTGGGACTTTTGCCAGATCCAGTACAACTACGCTGGAGAGCGCTACCAAGCGGGAACGGCGGGACTCATGGCAGCCGCCGAGCGCGGGCTCGCGGTGTTTGTGATGGAGCCGCTTTTGGGTGGACGCCTGGCGGGCAAGCTACCTCCGCGGGCCCGCGCCGTGTTCGATGACGTACGCGATCCGTACCTGAAGACGCCGGCTGCTTGGGGCCTTTCGTGGGTGTGGAATCATCCTCAGGTCACGATGCTGCTATCGGGTATGACCGATACCGCGCAGGTGGACGAGAACGCGGCATTGGCGGATCGCGCACTGCCGGATTCGATGACAGCTACTCAGCTCGATACCATCGCACGTGTGCTGGGAGAGTTTGAGAAATCGAATCGCGTGCCCTGTACGGGGTGCGGCTACTGCATGCCGTGCCCCAAGGGTATCAATATTCCCGGCTGCTTTGGCGCCTACAACGCGAGCTACGCGCATAGTTGGTTTACGGGGCTGTCTCAATACTTTACGGCGAGCGCGGTGCGTACAAGCGAGCCCAAGTTGGTGAGCAATTGCATCAAATGCGGCAAATGCGCGCGGCACTGTCCGCAGCACATCGATATTCCCGAGCGTCTCGACGATGTGCGCCGACGTTTCCAGCCTGGCCCCGTAACGGCTGCGCTTAAAGCCTTTTGCAAAACGCGCTCCTGATGCCCCTTTTATAACTTGCGGTGGAATAGTTCCTGTTTGCGGCAGAATAGGGGCAAAACAGGAACTATTCCACCGCAACTGAAGGGGGCTGTCGTGGGCCATCGGGATTCATGTGATGATTTGCGTGAGGTTCGTTGGGGCGTTTTGGGCGCTGGGAACATTTCGCATCGATTTGCATCGTCGCTCAAGGAGGTGGACGGGGCACGGCTTGTGGCTGCCGCCGGTCGCACTCCTTCGCATGTTGAGGAGTTTTGCAGGGCGTTTTCGATTGATGCCGCGCACAGTTATGCCACAGCTGACGATAACGGCGATGCGGCTTATGATGCGTTGATTGCCGACCCCGATGTCGACGTAATCTACTTGGCTCTTCCACATGGCATGCATGCGCATTGGGTCTGTCGGGCACTGCGCGCGGGAAAGGCCGTGCTGTGCGAAAAGCCGGCCGTTTTGAATGAAGAAGAGGCTCTCTCGATTGCCTCCACCTCTCGCGAGCGCGGCGTGCTGTTTATGGAGGCGATGAAGAACCGGTTTTGCCCGATACGCACTCGCGTGAAGGACTTGCTTGCGTCGGGTGAGCTCGGCCGTATCGTCTCGATTGAAAGCGTGCAAAAACTCGATTATGGTGAGCCCCCTTCGAGTTATCTGCTCGACCCGTTGCAGGGTGGCTGTCTATATGACATGGGCTGCTATGCGGTCGGTTGGTTTGAGGATTTGCTCGCGGGCGCGTGCGAGGTTTCGTCCCGTGAAGTTCGCTGGCGTGACGTGTCGGGCGGCCGCGTCGATTGGGCCGACGAGATCCATATGAGTGTCGGCGGTATACCCATTCATATGGTGTGCGACGGCAAAGCAGCATATGAAAGCCGCTTAACGATTGCCTGCGAGCGGGGCTCGTTGGAAATCGAGCGCCTCCATCGCCCCGAGCTCGCCCATGTGAAGTACTCCGACGGTCGAGTACTCGAAATAAATGCCCCGTTTGAGGTCGATGATTTCTACGGCGAAATCCAGCATGCGACCCAGCTCATCCTGGCAGGGAAACTCGAGAGTTCCGTCATGTCCCTTGCTGCCACGCGGCGCTGCGCGCGCATTATCGATGCAATCCGTCTGGCCCTCTAGGACTTGGCGCTGACGCATAGGGGATTATGACGCCGGCGCCCGTAGCCGTAGTGCTTGGCGGCCCGCATCTCTGATGCCCCTTTTATAACTTGCGGTGGAATACGGTCTGTTTGCGCCAAAATAAGGCACCAATAGACCGTATTTCACCGCAACTGATGAGGGGGAGCTGGAGATGCTGACGATTGGGTGTCATCTTTCGACGACGAAGGGCTATCGGGCGATGGGGGAGACGGCGCTATCCATTGGCGCCAATACCTTTGCATTCTTTACGCGTAACCCGCGCGGCGGCAAGGCGAAAGATCTTGACATGGATGACGTGGCGGCCCTGCGCGAGCTTATGGAGCAAAACGACTTTGGCCCGCTCGTGGCTCATGCCCCGTATACCTACAACCCTTGCTCGGCCAAAGAGCGGGCGCGCGAGTTTGCCCTGGAGGCCATGGCAGAGGACCTGCGGCGCATGGAGGCGCTGCCCGGCAACTACTACAACTTCCATCCCGGTGCGCATGTGGGGCAGGGCTCCGACGCCGGCATTCAGATGATCGTCGACACCCTGTGTCAGGTGATGCTTGAGGGCCAGCAGACGACGGTGCTGCTCGAGACCATGGCCGGCAAGGGCACCGAGCTGGGCCGCAGCTTTGAGGAACTGGCGCTCATCATTGAGGGCGTTGCCGACAAACGCCCCGAGCTGTCGGCCAAGTTGGGCGTTTGCCTGGACACCTGCCATGTGAATGACGCCGGCTACGACATCATCCATGATCTGGACGGCGTACTCGACGAGTTCGACCGCGTGGTGGGTATCGACCGCTTGCATGCCGTACACATCAATGATTCCAAGAACCCCTGCGGCGCCCATAAGGACCGCCACGAGTGCATCGGTAAGGGCTACCTTGGCAGCGAGGAGTTTGGCGGCGGTATGCAGGTTATGCAGAATATTGTATCGAATAGCCGCTTGCGCGCATTGCCATTCATTTTGGAGACACCGAACGAACTTGCAGGTTATGCGGCTGAAATCAAACTGTTAAGGTTGTTGCAGCAGTAATGACTGTCACAAAGTGGAGTGTTCCATTCACGTTATGGGTTTGTTTCAATCAGTTTTCTAATTGCAGATTCTCCCAAGCGGGTGCATAATAGCCATCAGTTTTTGCAGACCTCTGAATCAAACGGGGTCACCGGAAGGAGACTGATTATGAAGCTCAAGAAGCTTGGCGCATTTGCCGCCACGGGCGCCATGGCGCTCGCCCTCGCACTGACGGGCTGTGGCTCGTCCAACGCCACCTCTGGTTCTGATGCCGGTTCCAGCAGCTCTGACGACGCTAAGGTCGAGAAGGTCGACGGCTCCAAGGAGTACGCGCTCGTCAAGGACGGTACGCTGACCGTCGGCACCTCTGCCGAGTACGCTCCGTTTGAGTACAAGGATGACAACGGCGATTATCAGGGCTTTGACCTTGAGCTTATCAAGGCTATCGGCGACAAGCTGGGCCTGGATGTCGAGTACGTCAACAATGACTTTGACACGCTCGTCCCCGGCGTCGCTTCGGGCGCCAAGTACGACGTTTCCATCGCGGCTATCACCGACACGCCCGAGCGTGAGAAGGAAGTCACCTTCTCCGATTCCTACTACATGGACGATCAGGCCATCGTGACCAAGGTCGATAACACCGACATCACGGCCGATAACTACAGCGAGAAGCTCAACAACGCCGACGCTACCATCATCGTCCAGTCCGGTTCGACCGCCGAGGCCTTTGCCCAGGAGAACTTCCCCAAGGCCAAGATCGTCCCCTACAAGGACGCCACCGAGTGCTTCAGCGCCCTGCAGTCCGATAAGGGTGACGCCGTAGTCACCAACCGCTCCGTTGCCAGCCAGCTGACTGCCGAGCAGTTCAACACCTGCCAGACCATCAAGCAGGTCAGCACCGGCGAGGAGTACGCCATCGCCATCAACCAGGGCAACACCAAGCTCAAGGACGACATCAACCAGGCCATCAAGGACCTGACCGACGACGGTACCGTCGACGCCCTCATGGCTAAGTACAACATCAAGTAAAATAGTCACTTGATTGCGCGCGGGCCCTTTCCGTTTTGCGGAGAGGGCCTTTGCGCTTCTCTTGACGGAGAGCGTTTCCGTCTTGTTTTGCCGGCAACTTCTACGATAGGAGCCACCTTGTCTCGACTGAACAAAGGGGCCGCGGAGCAGCGTTTTCCACTGCCCGCCTTGCTCCAAAAGCTAGTCTGCGTCATGGCCGTGGCGCTTGCGCTGGTGTGTGTGGGGGCATATGCGCCCACGGCCGCCCAGGCGCTTGAGACCGCAAAGATTACCGCCCGACCCAACACCGGTTCGGGCAGCGCTGTGGTCGGCGGCACCGAGACGCGCATTACCTGGGAGGTTCAGGCCGATGCCGACGAGGAGCTGAGCGGTCTTTCGCTGACGTTTGTCGACGGCACGACGTTTGGTACCGATGACACGCGATTGACGATGCTCTCGGGCGAGGACCTCATGGATCGTACGCCCATGAAGCCCACATGCAAGGCTGACGGCCAGACGCTCAAGATCGACTTTGGCGAGACGGCGCCTGCCGGCGGCTTTTTCCGTGTCGAGGTTTACGGCGTGACGTTTCCCGTCGAGGGCGGCGATGAGGCCTTTAGCGGCACCTATACGCTCGCCGACGGTTCGACCAAGAAGATTTCCAAGATTCCTTCCGTCGAGATTAAGGGCGTGACGGCATTCGATAACTTCCTGGCCGATCTTAAGGAGCAGCCGTGGGTCGAGGCGTGGAATTCCAACATGTTCCTTCGCCTGTTCCTGAACCCGGTCATTTTGGTTCAGAGCCTGCCGATCGTCTTTAAGGGCTTCCTTATGTCGCTCTCGATCGTGCTCGTGGCATTTCCGCTGGCCATTCCCTTTGGCTTTGCGCTGTCGCTCATGCGCATTTCCAAGTCGCGCATCCTTCGTTGCCTTGCCGGCATCTATGTGAATATCATCCGCGGTACGCCGGCGTTCCTGCAGATTTACATTGCATTCTTTGGCCTGCCGCTTGCCGGCGTCAAGGTTGACGACTACGTCTTGGGCGTTATCGTCATGGCCATGAACTCGTCTGCGTACCTGTGCGAGATTTTCCGTGCCGGTATTCAGTCGATCCCCAAGGGCCAGAACGAGGCTGCTCGCTCGCTGGGCATGAATGCCTTCCAGACACTGCTCTACGTTATGATTCCGCAGACGTTCCGCAATGTTCTGCCTACGCTGACCAGCGAGTTTATCCTGCTTTACAAGGATACGTCGCTGCTCGCGGCCGTGGGCGTGGTCGAGATCGTCATGAACGCCCGCACCATCGTGGCAACGACGGGCTCCATTACGCCGTATGTGGTTGCCGCCCTGTTCTATCTGGTCATTACCCTGCCGCTTGCGCGCTTGGTGAGCGGTCTTGAGGCGAGGCTGCTGGGTACGGCCGAAACCAAAAAGAAGCGTCCCACCAAGAGCGCCGGACAGGTTGTCGCGACGCCCGCCGACCATATCGCTGGTCTGTAAGGAGGTTCTATTATGAGCGAAACCAATAACTCGAACGAGGTCGTCGTCAGCATCAAGAATCTCCAGAAGGCCTTTGGCGATAACGTGGTCCTGCGCGATATCGATCTGGATGTGCACAAGGGCGAGGTCGTCGTAGTCCTGGGTCCTTCGGGCTCGGGCAAGTCGACGATGCTTCGCTGCATCAATCGTCTGGAGCATCCCACGAGCGGCTCGATCATCGTTGAGGGCGTGGATGTGTGCGCCAAGGGTGTCGACCTTAACAAGGTACGTACGCATCTGGGTATGGTGTTCCAGCAGTTCAATTTGTTCCCGCACCTGTCAGTCAAAAAGAACGTCATGCTCGCGCAGCAAAAGGTGCTCAAGCGCAGCAAGGAAGAGGCCGAGAAGATCGCCGTCGAGGAGCTGACCAAGGTCGGTCTTGCCGAGCGCATCGACTTTATGCCGAGCCAGCTCTCGGGCGGTCAGCAACAGCGCGTGGCGATCGCCCGCGCCCTGTCGATGAATCCGCACGTGATGCTCTTTGACGAGGCCACGTCGGCGCTCGACCCCGAGCTGGTTCGCGACGTTCTGGGTGTCATGCGCGACCTGGCACGCGACGGCATGACCATGATCGTCGTGACGCACGAGATGGGCTTTGCCCGCGATGTCGCCGACCGCGTCGTCTTTATGGACGGAGGCGTCATTGTGGAAGAGGGTACGCCGAGCGAGGTCTTCGACCATCCTAAGAGCGAGCGCACCAAGGCGTTCTTGGGCAATATCTCGTAGCGGCGCGTCGAGGTTATCGATATAACAAACGGGGATCGGATGTGAATATCCGGTCCCCGTTTTTGTTTGGGCATGAGCGACTGTTGTTGTACGGTACTCGGCTGTCAGTTGCCTTGCGACTTTCTGACTGCTTCGTTAGGCCAGCTCCGCTCCCAGGGCTTTGCAGGCCGCTTCGCCCTCGTCGTCGGGTGCGTCGTAGCAGATGACGGAATCTACGACGTTGACGCCGGCCTCGTCGGCGTCGGCCTTCCAGTTGTCCATCCACTCGCCCTCGGCCCACGAATAAGAGCCAAAGAGGACGACCTTCTTGTCGCCGAGAGCCTCCTTGACCTCGTCCCACATCGGCTGGAACTCATCGTATTCAAGCTCCTCGGAGCCCATGGCGGGGCAGCCGAAGGCAAAGGCATCGTAGTCGGCGGCCCTGTCGGCAGAGAAGTCGGCGCAGGGGATGATTTCCGCCTCGGCGCCCGCGGACGTGGTGCCTTCGGCGACAAAGTTTGCCATGGCCTCGGTGTTGCCCGTGCCGCTCCAATAGACGACGGCGATTTTGCTCATGTTGAGTCCTTTCGGTTGTGCGGCGTACGGCCGCGGCTTGTACGTTCTATCGAGTTGCCTGGGCAAGTTGCGCCAGGCTGCAGCCCTGCTGATAGACAAAGGTGAAGTATTGGGTGCAGGCACGGTAGGCATCAAACGTCGCAAGCGCCTGCTCGACATTTGCGTAGACCTTCCAGGCCCCAAAGATCTTGTAGTTCTCGCCGCGCTGGACGATAAACTCGTGCACGTCGTCGTAGGGATATCCAAGGAAGTAGCCTATTTCGTGCGGAAACTCGCAGGTGCAGTCTTTGCTGCAGTTGGCTTGATGGTCCAATGCGCATCGGGTTTGGCCGCATGCGCATTCCGCGGCGTTATTGCTTGCGAGCGTGATGCGCGATGCCAGGTGCGCAAGGCATAATGGCAGATTGTCGGTGTCGTAGCCCTCCTTGGCGAGCGCCGTTTTGGCGCGCGGGTCAGCAAGGTAAGTGGCGAGGCTATTAGGCCGATATGCGTACACGAGCGCTCCGCAGGGCCGCCAGACCAAAACACTCAGGTGGATGCCGAGCGGGTCAAGCTCGCGATTGCACTGGGCGATAACGTTGAGCAGGCGTACTCGGCGATCTGTGATTGGCGCGGTCGCGCCCGAACCATCCTGATGGGCGTAGACGCCGGGATAGGTAAAGAGCGATGCCGGCTTGATGCCCGCGAGTGTGGGGGAGCAGTTGCGCACGACTGCTGCCTGAAACGTTGGGATGTCTATGGTTCGAGTCACGGCGCTCCTTACGGATCTAAACTGTTAGCCTAGGAAAACTTATACACGAAAGTAAGCCATGGTCAACAAAAAAGTTTGAAGCGGGAAACTAATTGACCGAGCGGACATGATTTTGGGTTAAGATGGGGACACCCCATGGGGGTATCTAGATAGGGCTACTTGAAAGGGGAACGCATGAGTGACTTGCTCAACCCTGCGAATCTCATCGTGCTGGCCGTCATTGCCGTCGGCATGTTTTTTGGACTGCGTCGTATTGCCGCTTCGACACACGGGAAGAGTTGCTGCAGCAATGGCGCGAGCGGTAAGAAGGCCAAAAAGGTTGTTGTGGTGGATACCGATGCGTCACACTACCCCTATAGCGATGAGCTGCTCATCGGCGGCATGAGCTGTGACGGCTGCGCTCAGAACGTAGCCAATGCCCTCAATGCACTGGATGGCGTGTGGGCAACGGTGACGTATGCGGACCACACGGCACGCGTGCGTTCGAAGCGCCCGATTGACCGCGAGGCACTCGAGACGGCGGTGAGAGGTGCGGGCTATTTCGTTATGAAAATGTAGATGCCGCCCTCTCCAATGGGTACCGGTCTCCTCCCCATTGGGGCTATCGACGTCCTATAATTTGCGCAAAAAACAACTTGCGGATGCGGAGAAAGTGGAGTTTGGTGACGGTTCGCGCGGAATTCGTGGCCAATCGAGCATCCGCTATCCCGTAAGAAAATTACAGGTGTATATTTATATGCTGATTATTGCTGTGCCCAGATTGCAATTAAACGTGGACAGAGATGATGAATGCTAAAACTGGGCTTAAGGACAGGGGAGGCTATAGCCTTATGAGACGAGTGAGAACACTTGGCTTAGTGGCAGCGCTTGCCGCTATCTTGGCATCACCGTTGCCGGCGAATGCCGAAGGCACTTCGGGTGTCGTTACCTACAATGCGGGAAATGGGTATTCCTTTGAGAAGCTCTCGCATCCTTCGGTAGGAACGTCGCAGCCTGATGGCATCGTCGACTACCAGGGTGATGGTGTCGTTGCCGTCCCGGGCACCGACGGTAACACGGCCAACAACGAAGGCGATCGCGGCCAGAGCTACACTTGGGCGGCTGCGAGCTATGGTGACTGGCTTTATGTGGGCACCTGCTATGCGGCGATGGGCAACACGCTTACGCTCATGAACGGCACGCTGGGCGATTCCTTTGATGCCGAGACCATGCGCCTGACGCTGGAGGCCATGTTTAACGGCACCTTCTTCTATGGACAGCAGAAGGAGGACGGCACGGCCGACAAGGACAGCGGTGGCATCTTGGTCAAGATCAATACCAAGACCGGTGAGACCAAGCTGCTGCTCTCTGATTCGCTCAACGGCGTCGCTCCTTTGTTCCGCAATGCCGTGAGCTATAAGGGCAAGCTCTATTTCTGCGGCAGCGTCAGGACCAATGGCGGCAAAAGCGGCCTGCCTGCTGTATATGAGATCGATCCTAAGACGGATGAGTGGAAAGTTGTCTATCAGGGGCTTTCGAGCATGCAGGATTACGGTGCTGCCTATAAGCAGGGCATTTCTACTGGTATCCGCGGCATGTGCGTTCATGATGGCCAGCTCGTCATCAGTAATGTGGGTAAAGACGCGGCCGGTAACTTTGTGTCGACAATCCTGACGTCGTCTGACCCCTCGAAGGGCCAGGACAGCTTCACCGAGATTGCCAACTCGGAGACGCTGTTTGGCTATCCGGCGATTCGCTATCAGGACAGCATCTACGGCGGTGCCATTTGGGATATGGTCTCGTACAATGGCCATCTCTATGCGACCATCTGCACCGGTACGCCCGAGAACGCTCCCGATGATAATTCCATGCAGTCGTTTGCCATGGTTCGTGGCGACAAGAACGCCGACGGCAGCTATTCGTGGACTCCCATTGCTGGCGATCAGGAGACGGACGGTGCAAAGTACTGCTTTGGCATCGATCCTGCCCGTACCCGTTCTGGCGCTGCCAACCTCATCGTCTACAACGACTACCTCTATATCGGTGAATACAACGACGAGGAGATTGCTCTCGAGCGCATCCTGTTCAACAAATCAAACACCGAAGAGAGCGGCAAGAGCAGCATGGGCGGCGTTGACTGCTCGTTTGTGAATGCCAATCTTGAGCAGTCGGTCAACATCTATCGCATGGACAAGGACGAGAACATGGAGCTCGTCGTTGGCGATCGCACCGACATGTTCCCCGAGGGCGGTATTTCCGGCCTGACTTCGGGCTTTGGCCGAAACGAGAACCAGTACATTTGGCGCATGCAGAAGTTCGACGGCAAACTGTATATCGGTACCTTTGATACCGCGAGCCTGCTTGAGCCGATCGGCCAGTTCTCTAATGGCGACATTATCGATATGACGCCCGAGGAGTGGGCCTCTCAGGTTCAGCGCCTTAGGGACCTGCTCAATCACCTGCTCGACAAGAAATCGCCTGACGACCCCATCGTTCCCGTGAACACGCTTGCGGACGATGATTCAAACGAGGCCGCCGAGGTCGATGACGAGAAGGCTGAGGCCGTCGAGGTCGATGACGAGAAGACCGAGGTTGCTAAGGGCTTTGGCGACCTGAACGATGCGCTAGAGGATGCCACGGGCGATCTTTGCGATCAGACCGCGACGATGTCCGCGGACGTTGAAGACGACGCCGCTTATGTCCAGAAGATCGATAGCGAGATCGCGTACTTCAAGTCCTTTGCCGATCAGTATCAGGACATGCTCGATAGCTATGAGAGCCTGAAGCAGCAGTACGAGGATGCCTATGGCACCGAGCTGCCGAGCGATATTCAGGATGCGCTCGATAAGCTGCTGAGCGAGGAGAACCTCAAGAAGTTGCAGAGTGTGCTTACGTGCATGTGTTACCTTCGCGATGCCGAGCGTGGCTTTGATATGTATGTGACCGAGGACGGCGTGAACTTTACGACGCTGACGACCAATGGCTTTAACGATCCGTATAACCATGGTCTGCGCACCTTTGCGGTGACCAACCAGGGTCTGTGCCTTGGTACCGCCAACCCGTTCTATGGCTGCCAGGTTTGGATCCAGCGCAAGGAGAATTCGGAGAATCCGGTTGATCCCGGTACTCCGGATCCGACGGAACCCACCGATCCTTCGCAGCCGGGTGGCGGCGATCAGCCTGGTGGCAGCCAGACGGGCGGCAACGACCAGTCGAGCAGCACCACGACCACCGTCACGACGACCGCTAAGAAGACTCCGAAGGACGGTTCGCTGCCTCGCGCTGGCGACTCGACCCTCACGCTGGTCTTGGGATTGCTGGTTGCAGCTGCCGCAGTGCTTGGCATTGCTCTCGTCTTGCGCAAGCGTTCTCGTCGCTAGGCTCGACCACGCAGCTCGATGCCTTGGATATCGTCGAAGTTGATGGCGATATCCCTGAGTTTGAGCAGCTTGAATGCGGGTAACACTTCGTCGAGAATGCCCGTGCGGCTACGATAGCCGTACGTATCGTAATAGGTGACGCGCACCAGGTCGCCGCGTTTGAGGCCCTCGAGCTTTTTCGAAAGCTCGAGGGCTTTTTCTTCTGTGAGTTCGCATTTGGGCTCAACAGTGATCTCTTGTTTGCGCACGAGCTCGTAGTATCCCGTGAGGGCGGCAAAGGGCATAAATTGCGCGGCACGGCCGGCGCGGACGGCGCCGTTGGCGGTGAGCTTGGGGTCGGCGGATCGACGTCTCCCCTCGGGGTCCGCTAGACGTTCAAAAGGCGTCGGTGGCCGCATCGGCTGTTGTTGGGACTTAGGCACGATGTCCTCCTACCTGATCGTTGCGTTCGCGTGCGGTGGCGCCGGTGGTGAAGCTTAATCCCTTGACGAGCGCGTTCTTGCCGTACTTGCCCTTCACGGCCAGGACGGCGCGCGCCAGGTCGCGCTCGCGCTCATCGGCCTTAACATCGCTAAATAGATCGATGGTGGCAAATTCCTCGGGCATGAGGTTGCCAAATCCCAGGTTGATGCGCTTGACCGGTCGTTTGGGATCGACAGTCTGCGCCCAGAGCTCATCGAAATAGCCCATGATCTTCTTAAACGAATTGGTGCGCTCGGGCAGCTTTCGCGAGGCGTTTGAGTGTGCAAAGAGCGCAGCATAGCCACCGCGCGGTTTGCCGCCGTGCTCTCCCACAAAGATGCCATCGATTGCCTGCGCCTCGCGCGCCAGGCGGCGCCGTTCGTCATCGCGCTGGACGGGCTTGGGCGCACGGGGCGCGAGCTCGGGGCCGGCGGTTGCGGTGGGTTCGATACTCGACGTGCTCGAGCGTAGGTGTCCGCATCCGTCCACATATTGCGCTGTACCGCTGGCATCGAGCCGGCGTATGTCGGCTCGTTCGCTCGCGTAGCCCACAAAGAGCGAGATGCTGTCGCAGACCACGTGCTTATCGACTAAGTCCAACACGGCGTTGTCGACCATCTCGCGCAAGACGGTGTAGGCCTGCTCATAGGCATAGCCTTTCGATAGCACTTGCCCCGTGGTTGTTGAGGTTGCCTGTGGGCGATAGGCCTGAATATCGGCGATGGTTGTCGGCTCGCGCCCGAAGGCGTGGTCGATGAGATACTCGGCATTGACGCCGAGCTCGTCGTAAAGCAAGTTTTCGTCGAGCGCCGCGACGCCCATCAGATCGTAGACGCCGTATTTCTCGAGACGGGCCGCCACGCCGGGGCCGATGCCCCAGATGTCGGTGATGGGGCGATGGGGCCAGATCTCCTTGCGAAAGGTCTCGTCGTCGAGTTTGCCGATGCGACTGGGCACGTGCTTGGCGGTGATATCGAGTGCAACCTTGGCCTGGAATAGGTTAGGGCCGATGCCGACCGTCGCCGTGATGCCGGTACGCGCCAAGACCTCGTCACGCAACATGCAGGCGAAGCCTTCCTTATCGGTGTGATAGAGGTCCAGATAGGGTGCCGCGTCGATAAAGCATTCATCGATTGAATAGACGTGAATGTCTTGCGGACTCACGTATTCCAGGTAGATGCCGTAGATTTGCGCCGACACCTCCATATAGTGCTGCATGCGCGGTACGGCCTTGATGTAGTCGATGCCGTCGGGAATCTCGAATAGACGGCAGCGGTTGTGTATTCCAAGGTCCTTCATAGCCTGCGTGATGGCGAGGCAGATGGTCGTTCGTCCGCGCGATTCGTCGGCAACGACCAGGCACGTAGTGAGGGGATCGAGTCCGCGGTCGACACACTCGACGCTGGCATAGAACGTCTTAAGGTCGATGCAGATATAGGTGTGACGCTCGTGCCCCACGCGTCCTCCCATCAAACACATGTTCTTATCGAATACTTGTTCGATAATACCCGCTCGTCCGGATATCGTCAAAACCTGTCCCTTTTTGGTGGGTATGGTCGTGCGGTTGGATCGGGTTTTAACGCAGCTCTAAAGAGCGTGAAACAGCTCGGAAAACCTCGCTTCTTAGCATGAGCCTAACGATTGATACCGCCTATACGCACGGAAGGGTTGTGGGAAAGATGGTCAATTATGGGTTTGGTATGCCGACACGCCTTGTTGCGGATGGGGACGTGGCTCGCTGGTGCGGACGATTGGTCGCTCACTACGGTGGCACCAAGGCGCTGGTCGTGTTGGGCGGTGACAAGCATACGCGTGATGAGCTCGTCTCGGCGGCACTCGGCTCGCTCGATCGCGCCCTGCTCGAACGCGTGCTTTTTCGCTGCGACTCGGTTGAGAGCGACGGGGGAGACGAGCTGATCGACGAAGCCGTGGCCCTGGCGACCGACGAAGGCGTGGACTTTGTCCTGGCGATCGGAGATACCGATACGGCGGGCTTTGCGCGCGAACTCGCTCGTCGCATGGCCGTGCTCGATGCCGGCGAAGACGGTTTTGTTCCTTATGGATGTATTGTCTCGGAGGGCAAGGTGCCTGCCGTCGTGGGTGCCGGCGAGGTTCCCGTTTTTGCCATTATCGCACCCGAGCTGCTGGAGGGCATCGGCACTCCCTTGCGTGAGTTGCTCGGCAGCGTGTGCGCCGCGGCCTAGTACCTGCCAGGAAGGGACAGGTTAATTTTGGTAGGTAAAGCGTTTGACCTGCCAAAATAAACCTGTCCCTTTTTGGTCGGTCGCCGTTTGGGGGCGGATTGGCAACGCTCGCTGATTACGGTCTTGACCTGCGCTAGAATAGGGGCATCTGATTATCCGGGCGCATGGAGGTATGCGCCCGTATGCTGAGGAGGACTTTATGGCAACTGTTGCCGCACCTATCGACGCTACGTCGACCGCCGCTTGGAAGGCGCTCGAGGCCCATCAGGAGAAGCTCGAGGCCGAGGGCATCGACCTCAAGGCCTGGTTCGCTGCTGACGCCGACCGCGTGAACAAGCTGAGCTTTGACGCCGGTGACCTGCACTTCGATCTGTCGAAGAACCTGGTGACCGATGAGACCGTCAAGCTGCTGTGCGATCTTGCCCGCGAGGTGAAGCTCGAGGAGCGCCGCGACGCCATGTTCTCCGGCGAGCACATCAATACCACCGAGGACCGCGCCGTTCTGCACACCGCGCTGCGCCGCCCGGCAACCGAGAAGGGCCAGCTCATCGTCGACGGCCAGGACGTCGTCGCCGACGTGCACGAGGTCCTCGACCGCATGTATGCCTTCGCCGAGCGCGTTCGCTCCGGTGAGTGGAAGGGCGTTACCGGCAAGAAGATCGAGCACCTGGTGTCCATCGGCATCGGCGGCTCCGACCTGGGCCCGGTCATGGCCTACGAGGCCCTGCGTCCCTACGCCGACGCCGGTATCGACTGCCGCTACATCTCCAACATCGACCCCAACGATCAGGCAGAGAAGCTCAAGGGCCTCGATCCCGAGACCACGCTCGTGATCATCGTTTCCAAGACTTTCACCACGCTTGAGACCCTCACCAACGCTCGCGAGGTCAAGACCTGGATGCTCGAGCAGCTCAAGGCTCAGGGCGCCATCGACGGCTCCGAGGAGCAGAACGCCGAGGCCGTGGCAAAGCACTTCGTCGCCGTTTCCACCGCACTCGAGAAGGTCGAGGCCTTCGGTATCGACCCCGCCAACGCCTTCGGCTTCTGGAACTGGGTCGGCGGCCGTTACTCCGTCGACTCCGCCGTCGGCA
>CABSYS010000006.1:0-15929 GCA_902482045.1 uncultured Collinsella sp. | reverse complement strand
GCTGACGAGAACCTCATGCCCGAGGAACAGGACGAGGACGACGACTCCGACGTGGACGACGACTCCGACGTGGACGACCACGCTTGCAAGCACAAGAAGACGATGATTGCCGCCTTTGTGGTCGCCGTCGTGATTGCTGCCGTGGTCGGCTTCTTTATCGGCAACGGTGGTTTTGGCGGCAAGGGCGTCGGCTCGGCGACCCTGTCCGAGGACCAGCTCGATTCGACCGTGGCAAGCTATAGCTACAACGGCAAGAAGAGCGACATCACCGCGCGCGAGGCCATCGAGAGCCAGTACAGCCTCGACACCGTCAAGGATAGCGATGGCAACTACACCGCTCCCTCTGCCGACGTTATCCTGTCCTACGTGCGCAACAAGATCCTGCTCGATGCTGCCGAGGACGAGGGCATCACCGTCTCTTCTAAGGAAATGAAGAAGTACGCCGAGGATTCCATCGGCACTTCGGACTACAAGACCATGGCCACGCAGTATGGCGTGTCCAAGGACCAGGCCAAACAGATCGTCCGCCAGTCCGCGACGTTGCAGAAGCTCTACAAGAAGAAGGTCGGCGACAGCTCCGCAAGCATGCCGACCGCGCCGATCGAGCCTGCTGATGGCAACGAGGAGACCGCGAGCAAGGATTACGCCGACTACATCATCAACCTTGCCGGTGACGAGTGGGATAGCGAGAAGGGCACCTGGAAGGATGCCGACAGCACCTATGCCAAGGCCTTTGCCGATGATGCCTTTACGGCCGATAGCGCTACCTATAAGCAAGCCATGACCGCCTATTACACTGCTTATCAGCAGTATTCCTCGCAGGCTTCGAGCGCCAGCTCCAAGTGGACCGAGTATGCGAACGGCCTCTACGCCAAGGCCAACATCAGCATCTACGGCCTGTTTGCGTAAGGTTTGCCTGCACTACTGCGCGCTAACCGATCTACCTGATTGAGCCCGCTAGAACGGACAACGTTCTAGCGGGCTTTTTGCGTTGAGGGCGTGATTGGCGGCTTAATTATGGCTATTCATCTTTAAGTCCAAAAAGGCTATCGGCTTCATCGTCGGATATATATTCCAGTACATCGCCTGGTTGGCAGTCGAGTGCCCGGCATATCGCGTCAAGAGTTGAAAAACGTATGGCAGAAACCTTGCCCGTCTTAATGCGTGACATATTAACCTGGGAGATGCCCACACGTTCCGCAAGCTCTTTGGATGAGATCTTGCGTTCGGCGAGCATGCGGTCAAGCCGCAGAATAATCATGGATTCCCCCTAGAGCAACTCGTCATCTTGTTTTTGCAGGATATACCCGTAGCGGAAGATGCTGGCAATCAGGCAAATAATCAGGCCTGCAAAGAGCATGGAGGGCTCGAATAACTGGCCGACGAACGCATCCGTAAAGCTGCCGCCAAATCCTGAGAGTATCATTCCCGTGATTACGGCGCCAAGAAGCCTCACGGCAACGCCGCCGATAAGGAATAAATGTCCTACTCGACGAAGTGTCTGGTTACATTCAAGGTCAAATGGCCTGCCTTCCTTTTCAATGTTGAAGAAAAGCCTGCGCACGCTTATCGCGATGGTAAGCGCGAGACATGTCATCAAAAGGCTTCCTATGGCAGTGTGACCATCGTGTGCGACGAGCATAAGTGGGGCCTGCACATCGGTACCGACGATAGCAAGGCACGGCCCTTCGCCGGCTTGAAGTTCTACGGATTGGAGACACGGGCCTTGGGAGAGGCCAGGCAATATGAGTAGAAGGTCAATCGCAATGACTGCGAGGAGCCCCAGAGCGAGCGCGGTGGTAATGCAGATCGTGGCCCATTTGCAGATGCGAGCGAGCTTCCTCAGTTTGGCTACCGTCTGTTCGCGGCTGATGGTTTCATTCGATATAGATGCGTTTCGATGGACCATAACCCCTCCAATCGGCGTTTGGGATGATACTTGTATTATATCAGAATTAACGATAAACGATAAATAATTACGGATACTGAGTAAGTAATGATTGAAAACGATTAGCGTGAGCTATTAGCTCATTTTGGATGCCGGAGTTTGGCGCGTGGGGGATAAGGACAAATGCCAAAATTTCCTGTGATCGCGCAAGCGCTCCATCGCGTTTCCCTAATTCATCTGGGAAAACAACTGCAAACGATTGCAAGTAACCGGTGAACGGTCGAAAACTACCGTTCACCGATAATCTCAAAACTGGTTCTAACTGGTATTAAGTCAAAAAGACCAATTCACATATCTTCACAATGACCTGCAATTTTTCTACACGCTATTTTTAGCCGCCCTGCGTTGTTTAGACACAGGAAAAGATCCGATTTTTTGCCAAAGTATTTCGAAACGGTTTCAAAACCGCAGGTAGAAGTGTTAACGACCGGTAAACGGTCGATTTATCACCGTGAGCGGTGCAAAAACGTTTTACCGTATGAATCAACGAAAGCGACCTCTTCTGGGGTGATATAGTGACAACAACACATCACGTGGTTACTACCAGTTTAGAAACCACTGGTCTTCAAAGAACGCTTTCTAAGAAGCTTTAAGGGCGAGCGCCCGCTGGCTTCCGAAAATCATCGGACTCAGATCGTACACACCTTCGGAAGGGAAATTTGAATGGTTGGCTTTATTCTTACCGGTCATGGACAGTTCGCACCCGGCCTTGCAAGCGCTATCGCTATGGTTGCCGGCGACCAGCCTGCTTTTACCGTCGTTCCTTTTGAGGGCGACCAGGCTGCTTCCTACGGTGAGGATCTCCGCGCCGCTATTACCGCCATGCGCGAGGAGTGCGATGGCGTGCTCGTCTTTACCGACCTGCTTGGCGGCACCCCGTTCAACCAGTCGATGATGATTGCCCAGGATGTCGACAACGTCGAGGTTCTGACTGGCACCAACCTTCCCATGGTTATTGAGCTTCTGTTCCTCCGCGGCAATGCCACGCTCGCCGAGCTTGGCGAGCAGGCCGTGACCGTTGGCCAGACGGGCATCACCGCCCAGACGGTCGCATCCGTTGCCGGCTCCGACGAAGAGGATATCTTCGGCGACGAGGACGGCATCTAATGGCCGATTTCGGAGCCAACGTCCTGAGCTCCTCGGTCGCCCTTTTAGGCCTGCTTGTCATCATGGGCTTGATTTACACCATCTGGTCGCAAATCAACATGAAGAAGAAGCAGAGGTACTTCAAGGAGCTGCACACCGAGCTCAAGCCGGGTCAGGAGGTTCTTTTCGCCGGCGGTATCTACGGAACCGTCAAAGGCATCGAAGGCGAGAAGGTCCAGATCAAAGTCCGATCCGGAGCCGTCGTAGATGTTTCGCGTTACGCGATTCAGGAGATCAAGTAACTGTCGTCAGCAAATATCGAAAGGAAGCTGATCAACATGGCAGAACCCAACATTCTTCTTACCCGCATCGATAACCGACTGGTTCATGGTCAGGTTGCAACCCAGTGGAACTCCACCCTGGGCTCCAACCTCATCCTCGTCGCCAACGACGACGTGGCGTCCAACACCATGCGCCAGAACCTCATGAAGATGGCCGCTCCCGCCGGCGTCGCTACGCGTTTCTTCTCTCTGCAGAAGACCATCGACGTCATTGGCAAGGCGAGCCCGCGCCAGAAGATCTTCATCGTGGCCGAAACACCGGAAGACGTGCTTACGCTCGTCAAGGGCGGTGTGCCTATAAAGAAGGTAAACATCGGCAACATGCACATGTCGGAAGGAAAGCGCCAAGTCGCCACCTCCGTCGCAGTTAACGACGAGGATGTCGCTGCGTTTAAAGAGCTGCAGGAATTGGGGGTGGAGTTGGAGATCAGGCGCGTTCCGAGCACGCCTGTTGAGGACACGAGCAAGCTCTTCTCGTAATCCTCGTGATCCACGTTGTCAGGAGTGAAACCCTGACGTTCTGTACGTGATATCCAAAGTGCGTACATACATTTTGAAAGGAGGAGCAAGATGGAATACTCGATCATCCAGATCGCTCTGGTCTTCGTTGTTACGTTCATCGCGGCAATCGACCAGTTTGACTTCCTCGAGTCTCTCTATCAGCCCATCGTCACCGGCGCCGTCATCGGTCTTATCCTTGGCGACCTCAACACCGGTCTTCTCGTGGGTGGTACCTATCAGCTCATGACGATCGGCAACATGCCGATCGGAGGCGCTCAGCCGCCTAACGCCGTCATCGGCGGCATCATGGCAGCCATTCTCGCTATCGCTACGGGTCTCGAGCCCAACGCGGCAGTCGGCCTTGCCATTCCGTTCGCTCTGCTTGGTCAGCTCGGCGTTACCCTGGTCTTCACGCTTATGTCCCCGCTTATGTCCACGGCCGATAACATGGCTCACAACGCGGACACCAAGGGCATCGAGCGCCTGAACTACTTCGCCATGGCTCTGCTCGGCCTGATTTTCGCTGTCGTCGTCACCCTGTTCTTCATCGCTGGCGCTACCATCGGTCAGACCATCGCTTCTGCCATCCCGACTTGGCTGCAGACCGGTCTGTCCGCTGCAGGCGGCATGATGCGCTTCGTCGGCTTCGCCGTCCTGCTCAAGGTTATGATGAACCGCGATATGTGGGGCTTCTTCCTCATGGGCTTTGGCCTCGCGCTCATCACCGTTGCCAACGATTCGCTGGCAACCCCTGCTCTGCTCATCCTCGCTCTCATCGGCTTCGGCATCGCTTTCTGGGACTTCCAGCAGCAGACCGAGCTGAAGGGTGCAGCTGTTTCTGACGGAGGTGACTTCGAAGATGGCATCTAATGAGTATGTGATCCCGGAGCACTACGAGGATCTCACTCCTGCTCCGCAGCTCGACCAGAAGACCCTCAACAAGATGGCTTGGCGCTCCTGCTTCCTGCAGGCATCGTTCAACTACGAGCGCATGCAGGCCGCTGGCTGGCTTTACTCCATCATCCCCGGTCTGGAGAAGATCCACACCAACAAGAACGACCTCGCGGCTTCCATGAGCCACAACCTGGAGTTCTTCAACACCCACCCGTTCCTCGTCACCTTTGTTATGGGCATCGTGCTTTCGCTCGAGCAGAACAAGGTTGACATCCCCACGATCCGCGCCGTCCGCGTCGCCGCAATGGGCCCGCTCGGTGGTATCGGTGACGCCCTGTTCTGGCTGACGCTCGTGCCTATCACGGCCGGCATCACCTCCAACATGGCCATCAACGGCAACGCCGCTGCGCCGATCATCTTCCTGGTGATCTTCAACGTCGTCCAGTTCGCTCTGCGCTTCTGGCTCATGAACTGGTCCTACAAGCTTGGCACCAGCGCTATTGACGCTCTGACTGCCAACATGCAGGCCTTTACGCGTGCCGCTTCCATCATGGGCGTCTTCGTCGTCGGTTGCCTGGTCGTTACCATGGGTGGCACCCAGATCAACCTCCAGATCCCCAACGGCACCACCCGTGGCCTCTCCGCTACTACCGTGATCGTCTCCGAGAAGGAGGCCGAGAACTTCACCGGTATGGAGGGCATCGATACCGAGACCGCTGAGGCCGGTACCATCGCCATGACCGATAAGGACGGCAACGCCCTTACCGCTTCCGATGCCGACGGCAACGCTGTCGAGTGCGGCGTCACCGATCTGGGTAACGGCATGGAGTCCGTGACCTACGGCACCGTTACCGAGGATCCGGTCAACTTCTCTGTTGCCGACACCCTCAACACCATCGTCCCGAAGCTCGTCCCGCTTATGCTTACGCTGCTGCTTTACTACATGTTCGCTAAGCACAGCTGGACCCCGACCAAGGGCATTCTCCTGCTCTTCGTCCTTGGCATCCTGGGCGCTGGCCCGCTTGGTCTCTGGCCGAGCATCTGGTAAGGCTCTAGCTTGAGGGGTGTGTCCCTACGCGGCTCACACCCCGACCCCTTAAGCCATGTGTATGTTAAAAGCCGCGCGCTCTTTCGAGCACGCGGCTTTTGTTTTCTTGATGATTCGGGTGTTGCAGACTGATAATGCTTAACACCCTTGGTAGTTAGCCGAATTCGAGCAAAAGGGAGGATAGGATGGCGATCGGAGCGCGTAAGCAACCGCTGTACGATCAGCTGGTCGATATTCTGACCGAAAAGATCGACCATGAATATCGCGCCGGTGACATGATTCCTTCCGAGCGCGAACTTTCGGAGCGCTATGGTCTCTCGCGCACTACGGTACGCCTGGCTCTGCAGGAACTGGAGCGTTTAGGACTGGTGGTTCGGCAGCACGGTCGCGGTACCTTTGTGACCGACCGTTCGGCAAAAGCAACCAATCTTATGCAGTCCTACAGCTTTACCGAGCAGATGCGCGCGATGGGTCGCGACCCCGAGACCACGATTCTCGAGTTTTGCGAGATGGAGGCCGATAAGAATCTGGCCGAGCATATGGGATTGCGTATCGGTGATCGCATTTTTAAGCTTAAGCGCCTTCGTTCTGCCGATAACATGCCCATGATGGTCGAACGCAGCTATCTACCGGTTCGTCAATTTCTGTCCCTAAAGCGACCACTGCTGGAGCGTAAGCCGCTTTACGATGTGATTGAGCAAGACTTTCAGCAAAAGATTCGCGTGGCCGAAGAGGAGTTCTATGCGAGCATAGCCCGTCCCACCGACGCCCACCTTTTGGGAATTGTCGAGGGCTCGCCTGTGCTCGATTTGGTCAGGACTACGTATAACGAGTCAAACGAGGTTGTGGAGTATACACTCTCGGTTGCTCGTGCCGATCAGTTTAAATACAAGGTTTACCACCAGCGTAGCAACTAGTGTCCGCATCGTTTCCATATGATGATTCTTTGCATTTAACTGGTTACTACCAGATAACCAACCGAAGTGTATAATTGCACGTCAGAGGATTACTTCTAGAGAGAGGTATTAGAAATGTTCGAGAAGAGTGTCGAGGAGCTCACCGAGCTCGGCGCCCAGATCACCACGGCCGAGATTGCTCAGCAGCCCGAGCTTTGGCGTGATACGCTCAACATCTATCGCGAGAACAAGGAGGCCATCGAGGCCTTCCTGGCCGAGGCTCGCGCTATGGGCGAGGGCCGTCTGTCCGTTGTCTTCACCGGTGCCGGTACGTCCGACTATGTTGCCGATACCTGCGCCCCGTACCTGCGTCACGCTGGCAACACTGATCTCTACGACTTTAAGCCCATCGCCACGACCGACATCGTGAGCGCCCCGCGCGACTTCCTGCGCGCCGAGGATCCCACGCTCGTGGTTTCCTTTGCCCGCTCTGGCAACAGCCCCGAGAGCCTTGCTGCCGTTGCCGTTGCCAAGGAGCTCGTCCACAACGTCAAGTTCCTCAACATCACCTGCGCTCCCGAGGGCAAGCTCGCCGTCGAGTCTGCCGATGATCCCAACGCGCTGACGCTGCTCATTCCGCGCGCCAACGACAAGGGCTTCGCCATGACCGGTTCTTATTCCTGCATGACCCTGCTCTCCACCCTTATTTTCGACACTGCCTCTGACGAGCAGAAGGCCGAGTGGGTCGAGACCATCGCCAAGATGGGCGAGGAGGTCATCTCCCGTGAGCCCGAGATCGCCGATTACCTGGCTGGCGACTTCAACCGCGTGACCTACTTGGGTTCTGGCTCCTTCGGTGGCCTTGCCCAGGAGAGCCAGCTCAAGATCCTTGAGCTCGCTCACGGTCTGGTCGCTACTTCCTACGACACCTCCATGGGCTATCGTCACGGACCTAAGTCCTTCGTCGACGATAAGACGCTCGTCTTCGTGTTCGTCAATAACGACGCCTACACCCGTCAGTACGACATCGACATCCTCAACGAGATCGGTGGCGACGAGATCGCTCAGCACACCATCGCCGTTCAGCAGGAAGGTGCCACCGTCTATGAGGGTGAGTCCTTCACCTTTAAGGGCTACGAGGCACTTCCCGAGGGCTACCTTGCTCTGCCGTTCGTGATGTTTGCCCAGGCTATCAGCCTGCTCAACTCCGTGCGCGTGGGCAACACGCCCGATACGCCGAGCCCCACCGGCACGGTCAACCGCGTTGTTAAGGGCGTGACGATTCACCCCTTCACCGCTTAATCGCGTCCCCCTGTAAGGGCGCCCGTCCGCTCATAACGGCGGGCGGGCGCTTTTTGTTTTACGTGAGCTGGGTATAAACATCACTACAGTCAACTGCTTTAGAAGCAAGGAGTGCATATGAGCACGTACGCAATTAAGGCTGACAAGTTCTTCTTGCCGGCAGGCCCGCAACTGGGCGGCTATCTTATGGTCGAGGATGGCGTCTTTGGCGCCTGGCAGGCCGACGAGCCCTCTTGCGAGATTAAGGACTACACGGGATCGTGGATCGCACCGGGTATGGTCGATACTCACATCCATGGCTTCTACAACCACTCGACTACCGATAATGATCCCGAGGGCATCGATATCAGCTCGACCGAGCTCGCCCGTCGCGGTACCACCAGCTGGCTGCCCACGACGTTCACCGATGGCGTCGAGCAGATCAAGGACGCCTGCGCCGCCATCGCTCAGGCGGACGAGGGTCGCGGCCCCGACTTCTGCGGTGCTCGCATTCAGGGCATCTACCTGGAGGGCCCCTTCTTTACCATGAAGCACGTGGGCGCGCAGAACCCCGCTTACCTGATCGATCCCTCCGAGGAGGTCTTCGATCAGTGGCAGGAGGCTGCGGGTGGTCGCATCGTCAAGAGCGCCATGGCGGCCGAGCGCGACGGTGCCGCTGCTTATGCGGCTGCTCTGAATGCCAAGGGTGTGGTGACCAGCATCGGTCACTCCGACGCCACCTACGATGAGTGCATCGCCGCCATCAACGCCGGTGCCAGCTGCTTTACGCATACCTATAACGGTCAGCGCGGGCTGCATCACCGTGAGCCCGGTGTCGTGGGCGCTGCCATGTCCACGCCCGAGACCTACGCCGAGATCATCTGTGACGGCAAGCACGTTAACCCTGCCGCCATCAAGGCGCTGCTGCAGGCAAAGGGCTGGCAACACACGGTGCTCATCACTGACTGCCTGGGCTGCGGCGGCATGCCCGAGGGCAGCTACACCAGCGGCGGCATGGACGTCATCATGAAGGACAACCTGTGCTGGCTCGCCGACGGCAAGAGCATTGCCGGCTCGGTGCTCACGCTTGCCCAGGGCGTCAAGAACATCGTTGACTGGGGCATCGCCAGCGCCGATATCGCCATTCGCATGGCAACCGAGGTGCCGGCACGCTCCGCGCACATCGAGGATAAGTGCGGCAGCATCATGCCGGGTCGCGACGCCGACTTTGTCGTGTTCGACCATGAGCTTACCCTCGTCGAGACGTATGTTGGCGGCCAGAGCGTCGGCAACGCCTTTACCGAGTAACGATGGAAAAAGACGGCGGGCCCGAATCTGCTCGGACCCGCCGTATGGGTTAAACGCTCAAAAGCACCTTCACAGTTACAGCTTGTTAGCGATCTTCTTTGCCGTGCGCTTAACGCCGGCCACCAGGCCTCCTGCAGGATGCTCCTTCTCGTATGCTAGGCGCTTCTCGCGCTTGGCGTACTCTTCGACGATGATGTCGCCATACTCGTCTTCGATCTTGTCGAAGAAGTCGACGGCGCCCTTAATTTCCTCAGCGGTCGGGTGTCCCTTTTGGACACCGCCGGCGAGTTTGAACGGCCCCCACGTATCAAAGCCGGGGCAGCCGTAGACACCCATAAAGATGGCCTGCCTCATGCGGCAGATGCCATCGATATCCTTGCCGTACCACTTGTTTTTGCCACCGTAGGTCATAAGGCCAAACACCTTGTCCTGCGGCTGCAGCACGTTCGTGAGCACGCGTGCCATGTCCTTGTCGATCTCGGAGTAATAGATGCCCGTGGCGACACCGATCAGATGATATTCGTGCAGGTTGGGATACTCGTTTTTGCCGAGTGCCTTGACGTCGAGGGTATCGATCTCGGGGTGTGCCTCGACGATGGCGTCCACGAGCTTTTTCGTATTGCCGTGATGGCGCGAGGCGTAGAGGATGATGGTTCGCATAAGAAGGCCTTTCAGCTGTAATTGCATCAATGTCTGTATGGTACCCCGTTACATGGCTGGGATACCGGACGCATCGATGAAC
Organism: uncultured Collinsella sp.; assembly: GCA_902482045.1. Classification (GTDB taxonomy): domain Bacteria; phylum Actinomycetota; class Coriobacteriia; order Coriobacteriales; family Coriobacteriaceae; genus Collinsella. Next base: position 5,884 of record CABSYS010000006.1, on the reverse strand, counting down.
GTGCGGGTTTGTCCTTTGGTTAGGGCCGAGACGGGTACTTGCGAGCAAAAATCAGTTGTTCGAAAGGATGGGCAATGGAATACGCTCTCTCCAACGATTCGATTTCTATTAAGGTGTCCACGGCTGGTGGTTCGTTTACCTCGATCGAGGCCGGAGGTCGCGAGTATCTGTGGCAGGGCGATCCCGCCGTGTGGTCCGGCCAGGCACCGATTTGCTTCCCGATTTGCGGAGGCTTGCGCGATAACAACGCCATGACGTTTGCCGGGCATCATGTAAAGCTCGCTCGCCATGGGTTTGCGCGCAAACAGGAGTGGAAGCTGCTGAGCCAGAGCGAGAACGAGCTGGCGATGTGCCTGGCTTCGGAGGATAACGCCGCGCTGCTGAGCGATTATCCGTACCCGTTTAAGCTTGTCGCCCGCTATACGCTCGAGGACGCTGCCGTGCGCGTTTCCTACGAGGTCACCAACGAGGGCACCGAGGACATGCCGTTCTTTATCGGCGGTCATCCCGGCTTTAGGTGCCCGCTCGATGAGGGCGAGGCCTATACGGACTACGAGCTGCGCTTTGAGAAGGACGAAGCTGCTGAGCTTTGCACTGCCGTCCCCTCGACTGGCTTGATTGACGTGATCAATCGCTCCAAGAACCCCATGGTGGGAAAGACGCTGCCTCTGTCACATGAGCTCTTCGATTTTGCGGAGACCATCTTTGACGTGCTCGAGAGCAGTCAGGTCACGCTTTCCAAAAAGGGCGAGGACAAGGGCGTCCGCCTGAGCTTTGAGGGCTTCCCATATCTCATTGTGTGGAGCAAGCCCGAGGGCGATTTTGTGGCGGTTGAGCCCTGGGGCGGCCTTTCGACCTGCTCCGATGAGGACGACGTGCTTGAGCATAAGCGCGGCTGCCTTGTCGCCAAGCCCAAGGAGACCGTCGTTCGCTCGTTCACGATTGAGATTCTGTAATTCCGTTTTGTCGACTCGTATCGCGAGGCACAAGGAGCCTGCGAGATAAGGAGCTAAAAATGATCCTCACCGTTACGATGAACCCGTCTGTCGATACGCGCTATCAGCTCGATGAGCTCATTATCGACGACGTTAACCGTGTGACGCCCGAAAAGACCGCTGGCGGCAAGGGCCTCAACGTGGCCCGTGTGCTGGGTCAGCTGGGCAACGACGTTGTGGCAACCGGTCTGCTCGGCGGCCACATGGGCGCCTACATGGCTGAGCTCATGGACGCCAACGGTATTAACAACGACTTTGTGCCCATCAAGGGCGAGACTCGCATTTGCCTCAACATCCTCCACGCCGGCAACCAGACCGAGCTGCTCGAGAGTGGCCCGACAATTGCCCCCGAGGAGCTCGATGCCTTTACCGCCAAGTTTACTGAGCTTGCGGGCAAGGCCGACGTCGTCACCATTTCGGGTTCTCTGCCCCGCGGTGTCGAGGCAGACTACTATGCCAAGATCACGGGCATTGCCGAGAACGCCGGCGCCAAGGTGCTGCTCGATACCTCGGGTGCTTCGCTCGAGGCCGCCCTTAAGTCCGAAATTAAGCCCGAGCTGGTCAAGCCTAACCTGACCGAGATCAACGGCCTTCTGGGCACGAGCTTTACCACCGACGATGTGGACGAGCTCCGCGCCGCGCTCGCCTCTGATGCCCGCTTCTCCGATATCCCCTGGGTCGTCGTGTCCATGGGCGCTGCCGGCTCCGTTGGCTTCCACAATGGCCGTGCGTTCCGCGCAAAGACGCCCGATATCCCTGCCGTTAACGCCACGGGCTCTGGTGACTCCACTATCGCTGGCTTCGCGCATGCCATTGCTGCTGGCGCAGACGACGAGACGGTGCTGCGTACCGCCAACACCTGCGGCAAGCTCAATGCCATGGATCCCATGACCGGCCATCTAGTCATGGACCGTTGGGACGAGGTCTACAACGGCGTTATCGTGACCGAGCTGTAAGAGCTTGGGCGACGGCCCCGGCATCGATTGCTAGCTCATGTCGACGACAAGTGCGATAGCATTATGTCGGGGCGCGACGCCGACGTTGTCGTGTTCAATCCCGACCTTACCCTGGTCGAGACGTATGTGGGTGGCAACAGCGTCGGTAACGCGTTTGCCGAGTAGCCGCCAAAGAAGCGATCCGAGAGGGGATTTAGATGATTTACGGTGCATTGGGCGATATCGAGGAGTACCGCGGAATGCTCAAGGGCCTCGACGTGTTGATCGACTGGCTCGAGGAGAATGACCCGGCGCAGCTCGAGGTCGGTAGCCATCCGATTCTGGGCGACAAGGTCTTTGCGAACGTCATGGCTCCCACGACGCGTCCCGAGGCCGAGGCCCACTACGAGACGCATCAGCGCTATCACGACCTGCAGATCGACGTTGAGGGTCGCGAGGCCTTTAAGGTTGCCACGGGCAGCCTGACGCTGGTCCAGGAGTTTGACGAGAAGGACGACTACGATCTGGTCGATTCCGACGCTTCGATCGCCGGCGATCTTGCTGACGACAAGTTTGCGCTGTTCGTTGCCGGCGAGCCTCACATGCCCACACTCGAGTTCCCGGGCGATGGCGCACAGCCGGTCAAGAAGATCTGCTTTAAGCTGCTTGCAGACGCTTACTGGGAAGAGTAGCGCGCTGCTCGTGAGCTAGCGTGATTCCCCTTGGGGGGCGCGTTTAAGCCCCGCTGATCGCGGTTCCTTTGAGGATTGCGGTTAGCGGGGCTTTTTGTTGAGCAGGGGAGTTGCCGGCGGCGTTGTGCTTGGTTTGGCGGATGTTCGCAAGAAATCGGCAACAAAAAAGCCGCCCGAAGGCGGCTATCTTGTGCAATGGAGCCAGCGACCGGGCTCGAACCGGTGACCCCCGCTTTACGAGTACGTGAATTCGGCATTTGACGAGATGAGACCAATTTCACTGAATTTAAAGGAAGCGCAGGTAGAAATAGGTAATTAACAATTATTGAGCTAGCTATTAGAATCATATTTCCCACTATTTTCACACTTAGAGAGACTTGAAAGTGTGAAAAGTTTCGATTAGGCTTGCTGGCAAAGCCTTTAAAGCTTTGCCAGCAAGCCTAATCGAAAATCTAACGAGGGATATGATTGCAGGGATTGATAAAAAAGACCGCTCGCGGCACATCGGAATGCATCGATAAGAGCAAAGGCGTCTATCGGATTTATTTTTCCCTGGGAAAAGATCCGGAGACAGGACGGTACCGCCGTAGTCCGTCACGCAGGGTTCACTGCAGAAGCAAGAACCCGAAAAACTGGCCGAGTGAAGTCGCCAAGGCGCTGGAGGCCTATAGAGCTGAACTTGAGGGCGCTTCCAACCGTGGCAATGGTCCTCTGGGCCTATCAGATTATGCGGACAGGTTTCACGCGAACAGGGAGTCGACCATGGGATCACCTCTTGCTTATGAGCGTGAAGGTTTGGACATTCGTCACATACGCGAGCTGTTCGGCAATCCCGATCTCACTCGGCTTAAATCGGATGACGTTCGCACTGCTTATGCCAAGGCTAGAAAAGAAGGCCGATTCAGCGAAAGTGAAATTCGCCGCATCCACATCAAGCTCAAACAGGTAATGGAGGATGCCGTCGATAACGACCTCGTGGGCAAAAACCCTTGTAGGGGAGTGAAACTGCCCAAGCAGAATGTCGAGGCTCGTAAGGCGCTGAGCGCCGATGAGGCGGCAAGGCTTCTTGCGGTCCTTTTGGAGGAGAAGCCATCTTCCTTTATCACATGCACAATGCTTCTACTTCTCTGCGGTTTGAGGAAGGGGGAGGCCCTTGGTCTCTCATGGGAGGATTATGACCCCGACGCCAAGACTCTGAGGATAGTAAAGCAATATACGAACGACAGGACATTGAGGCCGCCTAAATCAAAGATGAGCAGGCGTAAGATTTCGGTTGGAAATGAACTTGCCGACTATCTGGACAGGTGGAAAGCCATTCAGCGGAGTGAGTTCGATTCCTTTGCAGTGGGGCAGACTGGAGAAACGCCCATTGTCCATTCCATTGGGATCGTTGACGCCGCCAACGGCAAACGGGCTCTTGTGACCCGGATGGATGGACATAACTATTCAAGGGCGTTTAGGCTGTTTGCGGCGAAAAACGGCTTCGGTACTTTTAAGGAGAGCAGGGAAGTCATTGGGAGTGACGGCGTCAAACGTACCCGCTATACGGGTTATAGCGGGCTGAAGCCTCATGAGCTTAGACATACGCAAGCGACTTTGCTCGTTGGTGCCAATGCGGACATTAAGACGATCCAGGCGCGTTTGGGCCATGCTAGCCCATCGACGACGCTGTCTATCTATAGCCACTTTATCGAGGCAAATGACCAGAAGGCAGCATCAGTGCTGGATGATCTGCTGAAGGGCTAAAAAGGGCTAAAAAAGAGGCCCCTTTGGGGCCTCTTTTTTAAGCGACATTGTTTCGGTAGATCATTGCGCCATATGGCGGCTCCAGCTCCATAGACTGATAGTAGCTGGCATCTAGAAGGTTGAAATAACAAATGATGGGGGCGGCTAGGTGCTCGTCCATATTTAGGTAATGTCCCTCATCATCTGTGACCAGTTTGACCTCGTCGCGCATCACGTCGGTCATGCGGGGCCAGAGTTTGGTTGCGCGCTGCAATTTGTCCTTTTGACTGTACTCTCCGTTATGGAAGAAGGCAAAATGAGGCGCATCGTATTTTGCGCCGCCGCGAATTTCGATAATTCCGACCTGGCTGCAAGACTTCGCGCATTCCTCTGTTTCCAATAAAGTCCAAGAGGAGGGGAGGACAGCGTAATCGCCGCCGAGGAGATCGACCCGTCGCATTCCCTGGGGCCTCTCCTCTTTCTCGCAATATAAAGAGAAATGGTCGTGGAGCCTCTGGAATTGCTCTCGATAAAGTTCCAATTGACTAAAACTCATTTCTTCTGATCCGTCAACGGGAAGGGCCTTCATTTCATTGGTGATTTGCCGAGCTTCCCTGAGGCACGCCTCATCGAGGGCCCTGGCGACCCTCGGCTGCAACCCCGTGAGCAGGTTGCATAGATAGTCGATAGCCTCGCCGGTGCTTCTGACTGATTCGGGGTTCTTGAGGCGTAGCTCTTCGATTTTCTCCGGGGTCGTCGCCTGAACAGTTGTTCCGAACTTAATTTTCCGCATCTTACTTCCGGATAATGGTAAACGTCCCATAACCACTCCAATCATCGTTGTATATATATTAAATCAGTCAGACAATAAAGTCTATACAGTCAGAAAGTGAATTAGAAATTAGAACTGTAACTAGATATGATTGTGCAACAGACAGTGTTACAATATAAACAGTAAGCGCCTGACCAGCTTGTTTGAAAGGAGTTATTTTATTTTCGGTCATTGATTAAAAAGCCGCCCGCCCTTCCCTATCTAAGTTTGGCGACGAAGGGGGAGGGGCGAGCTAGCCTGAAAGGATTCTACCATGATTGTAGAGCCTGAACCGTACGCTGCCGTACAAGCATCAACTGCGGTTTCTTCTGATTCCAACTTGGGCCACGAGCGCCTTCTTGGCATCGCTGAAGTGTGCAAGATAACCGGCTTGAGTCCGGTTACGGCCTCGAAGATGATGAAGGAGAGCGGGCGCGCGATTGCGTTGCACCGCCGCATTTACATCCTTGAATCGAGCTTCTTTGCATACCTCCATGAATTGGAGGCGAGCGAACCGTGCCGGCTTTAAATCCCATGAGCGTCGGCCTCGACGAGACCGCCTTGCGTATCTTAAAGAATAGGCCGCTTGGGCATATCGAACACGGTGCGCTGGATACTATCCTCGGAGGTCTTCGTCAATACCTGTGCATCGTCCCCGGCGGACCCGGTACGGGTAAAACAACGTTTATGCAGCAAATCGCCGACGGATGGGCCATTGCTGGCCAT
>CABSYS010000005.1:0-17426 GCA_902482045.1 uncultured Collinsella sp. | reverse complement strand
CGCCACCTCAATCGCCGAGGCCACCGACAGCGCACGTCCAGCCCTCATCATCGCCGGCGCTTAAACAAAAACCACCACAAAGGTGCCTGTCCCCTTTGTGGTGGTTGTGATGGCTGAGCGTCAAAAGTGAGCGTGTCGCTACTTGGACAGCTCGTCGGCGAGGGCCTCGATCTGAGCGCGCGAGGCGTCGTTGAGCGAGCCCAGCACGGTCACCTTGTTCTGCGCCAGGGTGATGTCCTTCATGCCCTCGAGCTCCTTGGTCATAACCTTGGCAGCAGCGGGCGCCCAAGAGCCGGCCTCGACGAGCGCCACGGTGCGGTTCTGGTAAGCATGCTCGGCGAGCGTATGGATAAAGGTGCTCATGAACGGGAAGATCTCGCCCTGATAGGTGATGGAAGCGAGCACCAGGCGGTCGTAGCGGAACGCATCCTCAACGGCCTCGGCCATGTCGTCGCGAGCCAGGTCAAAGACGGAAACCTTCTGGCCGCGAGCCTCAAGCGCAGATGCGAGTTCCTCGACGGCAGCCTTCAGATGGCCATACACGCTCGCATAGGCAATCGTGATGCCCTCGTCCTCGGGCTGATAGCTCGACCAGGTGTTATAGGTGTCGAGGTAATAGCCCAGGTTCTCGGTAAGGACAGGACCGTGGAGCGGGCAGATAATCTGAATGTCCAGATCGGCGGCCTTCTTAAGCACGGCCTGCACAAATTTGCCGAACTTGCCCACGATACCAAAGTAGTAACGACGCGCCTCGCATGCCCAGCCTTCCGGGTCCTCGATGTCGTTGGCACCGAACTTGCCAAAGCCGTCAGCACTAAAAAGTACCTTGTCGGTGGCCTCGTAGGAGAACAGCACCTCGGGCCAGTGCACGTTGGGGGCACCGACAAAGGTTAGGCTGTGGCCGCCCAGGTCGAGCACGTCGCCATCTTTGACGACCATCTTGCGCTCGGGGAAGTCGGTGCCAAAGTAGTTGACCATCATGCGGAAAGCACCCATGCTGGCAACAATCTGCGCCTGGGGATAGCGCTCCATAAAGGCGGCGATACCGGCGGAGTGATCGGGCTCCATGTGATGGACAACCAGGTAGTCGGGCGTACGGCCATCGAGCACGGCCTCGAGGTTGCCGAGCCACTCGTCGACAAAGCCAGCGTCAACCGAATCGGCGACAGCGATTTTATCGCCCAAGATAACGTAGCTGTTGTATGCCATACCGTTCTCGGACACGTCGTACTGGCCCTCGAACAGGTCAATGTCGTGATCGTTGACGCCAATGTAGCGGATATCCTTGGTGATCTCCATCAGGCAAAGCCTCCTAGATAGACAAAAGAGCCCGTCTATCATAACACTCGTCTTCATAGCCACGGCTATCTGCCAGCATCCTTATCGATTGTTATTGAGGCGGAATATATCGCCGTTGACCTGCAAAAACTATGTGCGCGGAGCTGCCGTGGTATGTCGAACGATAAGCTGGCCGGGAATACGAATGGCTACGGTCTTGCCCGCCGTACCCGCCTCGGGAACCGCATGTTCGAATACCTCGCGTCCGCGCTGATGTAGATCGAATCGCACGGTCGTGAGCTCGTTGTGTGCTACAAAATCATCGAGCGAGTCATCGACGCCCACCACGCTCACGTCCTCGGGCACGCGCAGACCGCTATCGCGCAGCGCTGCAATCGCGCCATTTGCCATCTGGTCGTTTGCCGCGTAAATCGCCGTCATGGTGCGATCGTGCTCGGCCAGGTACCTGCCGGCCTCGTAGCCGCTGTTGGCAGACCAGTCGCCCTCGAGCGGCTCTGCCGGCTCGATGTGTTTACGCTCGAGTGCATCCTGCCAACCGGCGTGACGAAATTGCTCATCGACCGAGAACGACGGGCCGCCAATATAGCGAATCTGCTCGTGCCCCAGCTCAAACAGATGATCCATGAGCAACAGCGAGCAGCCGTAATGGTCGGAATCGACCGTGGTCACGCGCGGATGTGCGTACATGGTAACGATGACCGTGCCGATACCCGGCAACGGATCAAACGTCTCAAAATCGGGCGCCATACGACTCATGCCGATGATGATGCCGTCCACCGGCAATGCGGCCATACGACGCGTGGCCTCGGCAAGCGAAAACTCCTCGGTCTTGGACATCTCGACCAGCGTGATAGCGCAATTATGCTCGCGAGCAGCACTGGCGATGCCGTCGATCATTGAGAGGTTGCCAAACTTGGTGACATCGTTGACGCACAGGCCGACCGAATGGTAACGGCCGTCGCGCAGCGAGCGACCGGCATAGCTCGGACGAAAGCCGAGCTCTTGCATGGCGGCCTGCACGCGCTTACGCGTCTGCTCGTTAACGTTGGGCAAGCCGTTAGCGACGCGCGAAACCGTCTGCTGCGAAACGCCAGCAGCGCGGGCGACGTCGGCCATGGAGACCGGACGCGTACCTGTATCGTTGGACGGGCGCCTTGCCACAGGATCACCTTCACCCTTGCGAGATCTGAATAGCGTGAATGCCGGCCCGGGCAGAAATACATCCCGCGCCGAGGCCCGCTATCGTCGGACGCATGTTAACGTACTCTACTTTTTCAATCCGCATCTCTTCTGCTTTATAAGTCCATACGGCAGTACCGTTCACGGCCGTATTTCTACCGATTACCAGATTCTCAAAAAGTGACAAGCGTTGTGTTATGAGTACGTTAACATAGCCCGTAACGTGCGGTATCGTGAACACTTGGTTCATGCCGCTTCAAGTTGTTAACGTACTCATAACGACGCAAAACTCATCCGTGCGCGCCAAGGAAAGGACTCCCATGACCACCCCCGACGAAAAGACATTCGCCACGCTCACCAAGCTATTTGAGGAGGAGTTTGGCCCCATCGGCGACCGCCAGGTGCTCTACGTACACGCGCCCGGCCGTTCCGAGATCAGCGGCAACCACACCGACCACGAGGGCGGCCACGTCATCGCCGGCTCGCTCGATGTCGCTGTCGACGGCATCGCCGTGGCAACCGATTCCAACAAGGTTCGCGTTGCCGACGAGGGCTATCCCACGTTTGAGATCGCGCTCGACACGCTAGACGTTCAGGAGTCCGAGAAGGGCACGTCCGCGAGCCTCGTCCGCGGCATGGCCCACGAGGTCGCAGCGCTTGGCGTTGAGCCCCAGGGCTTCGACTTTGCCTTCACCTGCTCCGTCCCCTCGGGCGGCGGCCTTTCCAGCTCCGCTGCTGTCGAGGCGGCATACGGTCGCGCCATGGAGACGCTCTGGGGCGCACCCGCCATCGAACCCGTCGCGCTCGCCCAGATGAGCCAGCGCACCGAGAACAACTATTACGGCAAGCCCTGCGGTCTGATGGACCAAGCCGCTGTGTGCCTGGGCGGCCTCGCCTACATGGACTTTGAGGACCAGGCTCAGCCTAAAACCCAGAAGCTCGAGCTCAACTTTGAGGATCACGGTTATGCGCTCGTGCTCGTTAAGGTCGGTGCCGACCACGTGGCCGCCACCGACGACTACGCCGCCGTTCCGCGCGAGATGCAGGACGTCGCCGCCGAGTTTGGCAAGGCGCGCCTGTGCGAGGTAAACGTGGCGGACTTTGACGCCAAACTCCCCGAGCTGCGCGCCAAGCTGGGCGACCGTGCCTGCCTGCGCGCCATTCACTACTGGTACGAAAACGGCCTGGTCGACAAGCGCTGGGCTGCCCTGAACGCCGGCGACATCGACCACTTCCTGGTCCTGACGCGCGAGTCCGGCGCCAGCTCTGCCATGTACCTGCAGAATGTCGTTGCCAAGCTGGGCTCCGAGCAGCCCTCGATGTATGCCCTGGCACTGGCCGAGCACGTGCTCGACGGCCGCGGCGCCGTCCGTATCCACGGCGGCGGCTTTGGTGGCACCATCCAGGCCTTCGTGCCGCTCGACCTGGTCGACACCTTCATCACCAAGATGAACGGCTGGCTGGGCGAGGGCTCTGCCCGTCACTACGCAATTTCTGACAAGGGGGCTTACGCGGCATGGCTGTAATGACTGACGTACGCGAGGCTGCGCAGGGCCTCATCGAATATGCCATCCACCGATCGATGATCGGACAGGACGATCGCATCTGGGCCTACAACACCATTTTGGAGTGCATCGGTGCTACGGGCCCGGCGCTCGACATGGCCTGGGCGCTCCAGGTCGAGAAACTCTCGCTCTTGCACCCCGATACACTCCCCGACTTTGACCTGGAGGGCACGCTTGCCGCGCTTTCCGAGGCCGCCGTTGCCAACGGTGCTGCCGAGGACACGGCGTCGGGCCGCGACCGCATCGCCATGCGCATCATGGGCGCGCTCATGCCGAGGCCTTCGGTTGTAAACGAAGAGTTCAACGGACGTATGGGCGTCAACGAGCCCCGCGCCGCGACCGACTGGTTCTACGGCCTGTGCTGCGACGCCGGCTACGTGCGCCGTGCCGCCATCGCGCGCAATATCAAATGGAACACCCCCACCAACTGGGGTGACCTGGAGATCACTATCAACCTGTCAAAGCCCGAAAAGGACCCGCGCGATATCGCCGCGGCAGGTGCAGCCAAGAACACGGGCGAGAAGTATCCCGCCTGCCAGCTCTGCATCGAAAACGAGGGCTATCCCGGACGCTCCGCCGCAGCCGACGGCGGCGCCCATCCCGCCCGCCAGAATCTGCGCGTTATCCCCATTGAGCTCGACGGCGAGCGCTGGGGCTTCCAGTACAGCCCGTACGCGTACTTTAACGAGCACTGCATTGCCATGAGCTCCGAGCATCGCCCGATGCACGTCGACCGCAAGGGTCTGACCTGCCTGCTCGATTTTGTGGACCTGTTCCCGCACTACTTCATCGGCTCCAACGCCGACCTGCCCATCGTGGGCGGCTCGATCTTGTCGCACGACCACTTCCAGGGCGGCGCGCACGAGTTCCCCATGATGCACGCCGCTGAGGTCTCGCAGTTTAGCGTGTCCGGCTTTGACCAGGTCAGCGGTACCGTGTTGCAGTGGCCGCTTTCGGTGCTGCGACTGCGCTCGCACGACCGCGCTCAGCTGCTCGACGCCGCCGAGAAGATTATCCTCGCCTGGCGCGAGTGGACCGATGAGTCGGTTGGCGTCATCGCGCACACAGCCGACGGCGTGGCGCACAACACTGTGACGCCCGTCATCCGCCGCGTCGACTCCCGCGGCAACGCCGGCGGCGAGATTTACGAGGCCTACCTGGCGCTTCGCTGCAACATCACGACCGACGAGCATCCGCTGGGCGTGTTCCACCCGCATGCCGAGTATCACCACATTAAGAAGGAGAACATCGGCCTGATCGAGGTCATGGGCCTGGCCATTTTGCCGCCACGCCTGGTTCCCGAGCTCGGCGCCGTCCGCGAGCACCTGCTGGCCGCCAAGGTCGACGCAAGCTACGACCTTGGCGCCGCACTCGAGGGCGACGACCTTTGCCGCAGCCACGCCGCATGGGCCGAGGATGTCTTTGCACGCCGCGCCGATGAACTTACGGCGGATAACGCCATCGACATCCTGCACGAGGAGGTCGGCGTGGTGTTTGGCCACGTGCTCGACAACGCCGGCGTCTTTAAATGGGACGAGGCAGGACGCGCCGCCCAGCAGCGCTTTATCGACTCGCTGTAGCACGCGAGCTCGAACGTTCAACAGCAGCCCGCACGACATAGCCACCTACACGACAACGGCGCCCGCCGGCAACATCGCCGACGGGCGCCGTTTTCTGATGCAAGGGTAGCTAATTTGCACCAAAACAAGGAGTGTTCCAAACTGCCGGCAGAGAAGGAACGCCCCCAGGTGCCGACCTAAACCCCCACACTATTCGATGGAAAAACGTGGTTGCCTCCCACATTATTCGATGGAAAAACGTGGTTCATTCCCACATTTTTCGATGGAAAGACCAACACGGTCTTATACTAACCATGATCGTTAGGAGGCAGTATGCAGCGACAGCTAATGGACGAACTCATCGCTTGGAAATCTAGGGCAAACCGCAAGCCCCTCCTGCTTAAGGGGGCCCGCCAGACGGGAAAAACCTGGCTTCTTAACAAATTCGCAGGCCAGCAGTATCAAAACGTCATCCGCTTTGACTTTATGCTCGAACCGGGCGCACGTTCGCTGTTCGACGGAAGCCTTGGCCCCAAACGCATCATCTCCCAGATAGAGCTCCTGCGCGGCCAGACCATAACGCCGACAGACACACTCATCATCTTCGACGAAATCCAAGAGGCACCGCGTGGCATCACCTCGCTCAAATACTTCAACGAGCTGGCGCCGGAATACCATATCGTGGCAGCCGGCTCCTATATGGAGCTCGCGCTCCGACGCGAAAACGAGTCGTTCCCCGTCGGCAAGATTGACCAGCTTACCATGCGCCCCATGGGGTTTGTCGAGTTCGTTCGTGCCGTCGATGGCGATCCGCTCGCAGATGCCATCCTTGCCGCAGACATGGACCTGCTGACAAACGTTTCCGAAAAGCTCGAGCGCCTGCTCAAGGAATACCTCGTTGTCGGTGGCATGCCAGAAGTTGTCTCCGCTTTCGCCGCCTCCCACGATTTCATCGAGGCCCGCAGGCTTCAGCAGCAAATCATCGAAGCTTATGAATCCGATTTTGGCAAGCATGCGCCAGCCCGCATCGTCGAGCGCATGAGGCTGGTTTGGAAATCCCTTCCCGGCCAGCTCGCAAAGGTAAACAAGAAGTTCGTCTACGGCGCGCTTCGTCCCGGGGCGCGCGCACGCGATTTTGAGGAAAGCCTCCAGTGGCTCATGGACTATGGAATCGTTCATAAGGTACCACGTGTTTCCGCCCTAAGAGCACCGCTCACAAGCTACGAGGATCTCTCGGGCTTCAAGCTGTTCTGCATCGACACCGGCATCCTCGGAGCACTCTCCGGCCTCACGCCAGCCATTGTTCTGAACGGGCCCGCTGTTTTTACGGAGTTCAAAGGCTCGCTGACCGAGCAATACGTCGCACAGGAGCTTTTGCTCCAAGGCAAAACTCCCGCGTATTGGTCATCCTCCTCCGGCAATGCAGAGACTGACTTTGCCATCGACCATGCGGGGACCGTGCTTCCGCTCGAGGTCAAGGCGGCAGAGAATCTCAAAGCAAAGAGCCTGAGGACTGCCTGCGAGAAGTTCAAACTCGGGCGCTGCGTGAGAACATCGTTAGCGGCATATAGAGACGAGGGCACGCTCGTCAACATTCCGCTCTGGGAGATTGGGCAAATCGACAAGCTGGCATAGGCGCTGTGGAGGGGGGGGTGCCCCGTAAGGAGTGTCCCAAACTGCCAGCAGAAAAGGAACGTCCCTATCTGCCGCAGTCATTTAAGAACGTCCCCAATGACCACGCCGATGTTTTGGCCACGACAGCGAAAGCCCGCCAAAGCGAGCAAGGTGCCTTGAAGCGAGGCGGCATTGACCTTCTGGTCATGCCGCCGAAGCTGAAAGGCAGATTGCCGCTCTGGCGGGCTTGCAGCGTCGGCTGGTTACGCGGTTTGGTAAAACCGCGTAACTCTAAAGCTCCGTTACTTCAACACTGTTGTAGATCTCGTCCCAGCGGTCCATGACCAGGTGGCCGGTCTTGGGATCCATGGCGTTAAGCTTGCCGCAGGTATTGGCGGTCTTGAGCACCGTGACGTCGTCGGCGCCGGCAGCAATGGCATGCGCAAAGCCGGCGATGGTCGAGTCGCCGGAACCCGTCGCGTTCACAGCCGCAATCGCGGGCGTCTTGGCGCGGAACGCACGGCCCTCATGGAAGCCCACCGAACCGGCAGCGCCCATCGAAACGACAACCCAGGGGATACCGGCAAAACGGTCATCGGCGGCAAGCGCCTCGCGCAGGGCATCGACATCATCGGTCGTAAAGGACGTACCCAGCAGACCGTTTATCTCAGTCAGGTTGGGCTTTACGAGCTCGGGCTTAGCGTCGGACTCCAGCGCGGCCTCCAGCGATGCACCCGAGGTGTCGAGCAGCACCTTGGCGCCCGCCTTCTCGGCGATCTTGACGAGCTCGGCATAGTAGCCGGCATCGACGCCGCGCGGCAGCGAGCCCGAAAGCGTCACAACGTCCGCCTTCGCCGCAAGCTCGGCGAACTTGGCCGTAAAGGCCTCGAGCTCGGCCGGGGTGATCTGCGGGCCGCTCTCCAAAAGCTCGGTCTGATTACCCTCGTGCAGAATATTCAGGCAAATGCGCGTCTCACCGGCGATGGGCACAAATTCGTTCTTGACGCCGTCAGCATCCATGAGCTCGGCCATATAGGCACCCATGTGGCCACCGAGTAGACCGGTCGCGAGCACGTCGTCGCCCAGCTGCAGCAACACGCGGCTCACGTTGAGGCCCTTACCGCCAGCGGTCTTTTCGGGCGTCACGCGGTTCACGTCGTCGATGATCAACTTGTCGAGCTGATAGCGCGTATCAATCGACGGGTTCATGGTAACGGTCAGAATCATATTGAACTCCTGTTTCCGGGGCACGACACGCGCGGCCCCAAACATACGATAGCTCGTTAAAGGATCTCGATCTCAAAGCCGCGAGTAACGGTCTCCCCCGGCTTGGCCACCAGGCAGCCGCGCTTGTGCTCCAGAATATCGTCCTCGTCGGAGCAGGTGGACAGGCCGCCCCACGGTTCCACGGCCACAAAGTCACCCTCGGGCTTGCTCCACACAATCAGGTACGGCATATCGGGGAACGTCAGTCGCACGCCCTTGTCCTCGGTTTTCTTGGTCAGCGTAACCACGCGGCTCTCAAGCACGTCAAAGATGGTCTCTGCGAAGTCAAAGAGTTCGTGCGTCAGCGGCAGGTCATGGCCAACCATCGGGTTCTTGCTGCGATGCTCAACATCAATCAGGCCCGTCGAGGGAACGGCAGTACAGAGCTCGGCGGCCTCGCGCTGCTCAAAACGGAGCTCGTAGTCGTCATAGGACTCGCCCTCGTCAAGCGGGCACTTAAAGCCAGGGTGACCGCCCACAAAGAACGGCATGTCCTCGGTGCCCTCATTGGTCACCTCGTACGACACAGCCACCTTTTCCGCATCGATCATGTAACGAGCAACGATCTTAAACGGATACGGGTACTGCTCGAGCAACTCGGCATGGTCGGCAGAGCTTAGGCTCAGCGCGACCATGTTGTCGCCCTGCTCCTCGAGCTTCCACTCCTGTTTGCGAGCAAAGCCATGACGGGCGAGCTTAATCTCGCGGCCGCCCATGGTCATTGCGTGACCGTCGCGAAGGCCGCCGCAGATCGGGAAACAAATGGGTGCCTGGCCCGACCAGACCGCCGGGTCACCCTGCCACAGGTACTCACGGCCGTTGGCCGCAATAGAAGTGAACGATCCGCCAGCCGTGCTCAACGCAATGCGGACAGAGCCGTTATCAAGAACAAACTCCATGGGAATCTTCTCCTTCACATATCATCTCGCACGATCCCTTGTGAACGTCGTGCCTTTAGCAGAAAGGTAATGAGGCAGCGCCGCAAACAAAAGAACAATGCACGTCCAGCCCGCTGGGCCAATTGGGCTGATAGAAAACCGGCCCGCGCCCCATCACAGAAACGCGAGCCGTCAACGGACTAGTTAATTACGCCGGATACCCGCTAATCATGGTATTCGCCGCGGTCCCACTTCTCGAGGAACTCGTCAAAAAAGTGCGGGTCGGCCTGAGCCTCGGCATCGGCCTTGTTGCAGGCATCGATCTTGGCGATCAGGGCATCGTGCTCGGGGGTCTTCTCGTAGGGCTCCTCCAGGAAGGCAAGCATGATGTCGGCCATCAGGAACTCGCCGGTAATCTTGCCGCCAAAGCCCACGATGTTGGCGTTGAGCTCGCGACGGGCATACAGGGCAGAGGTCATGTCGCGAACCAGGGCGCAACGGGCGCCGGGAACCTTGTTGACGGCGTTGGTGATGCCGATGCCGGTGCCGCACAGGGCCACGCCAAAGTCGGCCTTGCCGCTGGCAACAGCCTCGCCCACGGCCTTACCGTAGATGGGATAGTGCGTACGGGTGTGGCTGTAGGTGCCGCAGTCGAGCACCTTGTAGCCAGCCTGCTCCAGGCGGTCGGCCAGATAGATCTTCTCGTCCGTAACGATATGGTCGCAACCGATTGCGATGGTCTTCTTCATCAGAACGTCCTTTCGTCTGAATTCACAAGTTGAGGTAGAAGTTCGAGTTCTCGGTGGCTCTCGTTAGGCCATCTTGTTGAGCATGTCGACACGGATCTGGTGACGGCCGCCGGCGTACTGGGCGCGCAGGAACTCGCGGGCGATCTTCTTGGCGACCTCGGTGCCCACAACGCCCGGGCCCATGGTGACCATGCGCGAGCCGTTGTGCTCGCGGGTCATGTAGGCAGAACGCTCGTCGGAAATGTTGGCAACGACCATGCCCTTGATCTTGACGGCGGCCATATAGGAGCCGACGCCGTACTTATCGAATGCGAAGCCCTGGGAATCCTTGTGCTCCAGCAGGTCCTTGGCAACGGCGGTCGCGGAATCGACAAAGTCCGCGGCAGGGGTCTCGGAATAGTCGACGACCTCGTGACCGTCGGCGATGAGCATCTCCTTGATGGACTCCTTCATCGACATACCGTCGGCATCGGAAGCGATTACAACCCTCATGACATCCTCCTTGAGAGATACGCAGGTGCGCAGTTTCTGTTTGGAAGTGTTGAATCGCGTTCAGGTCCGGGCATCTGAATGTGCGGTTCTTCACTGTTCATGTTTATTTGAACACATTCGAACAGTAACTGCAACAACTATTTGTTTATCTTTGTTCTTTTTTGAACAAATACCGTTCACAGGTGATTGCTGACCGTTTGGGCCGGGCGCGGACGTAGCGACCGTGTGTTCAACAAACAAAAGGGCGGCCAAGAACGTGTCTCGGCCGCCCTTCGGCGATATTCCCCGGTATATACAGCTGTTTTAGCTACTCGGACTGCCCACCCTTTTTGGCGTGCTTGGACGGAGCACTCAGAAAGCGGCCCGTCAAATAGTTCGCCGGGCCGGAAATATCGATCCCCAGCAGCACGTGTCCCAGCCACAGGAACGCCACGAGCACCAGCAGCGGGATAACGCACGAGGTCACGATCATCACGATGACGCCTTCAATCAGATCGGTCACCTGCCGCACGATCTCATCGGTCATCTGCTTGGCGCCGCTGGTCACCGACGTGACCAGGCTCGAGGCCCCATCAGTCAACTGCTCGAGCACGTTTTTGGACTCCGTGGTCTCGGATTTTTTCATGTTCGATTTTGAGTTGGTCTCGACTGACTTGTCCGTGGTGTTGGCCGCATCCGCAGCGTCCGCAGCCTTTTGCTCAGTTTGCTCAATACTTACGCGATACGTTTCATCGACCTTCTGCGACACCCATACGCTCGCGGGCACGAGCGCCATGCCGATCACGGCAATCACCAGCACGCGCGTCGCCACACGGCGCAGGACAGCGCTCGTGCTCCAGCGCCCGTGAATGCCGAGCGACACCGCAAAGAGCACCAACGAAAACGGGATTAAGATGCCCAAGCCAACCGACCACAAAATCGTGAGCAAATATTTCTCCAGGTATAGCACGGCAAGCACGATACCAAGGTTGCCTGAAAGCTGTGCGAGCTGCTCGGCAACCGGCGTTCCCGTATCACCCGGCAGCGCGGTGATGCCCGCAGACAGCGCCACGCACGAGGTCGTGAGCGCCAGTACGTTACCCTTCTTTTGGTCGATGACCTCGATGGTGGAGTCCCAAGTTTTGGTATCGGCGAAATGCGGACGAGCTACAAAGCCCGACAGCAGCGCCAGGACCACGAGCGCAACGATAAAGCCAATCTGCAGCTTTTTGTTTGCGCACACGACATCGGACAGACTGGGCTGCAGCTCGGTTACCGTCGTGTGCTCGGTTATCTGGACAGGACGCCCATGAGCCATCTCGTGCGCGCCTCTTTTTTGTATTGACCCGTTATCCGGCATTTGGATACCTCCTCAGTCCGGCGTTTAATGCGAAAGGAAGTATACCCACCGAGCAAAAATCGAACGGGAGGACGAACGGAGCGCACCAAGACTGTCCCCAATGACCAGTCGTTTAAGAACGTCCCCAATGACTATTCAGTCCCCATTTCACCGCAACTTGAAGGAGAACAGAAAAAGCCCTGTCGCGGGTAGCGGCAGAGCTTTTGGAAGGGGACTTGGTTGTAAGGACTCGTTAGGCGAGCTTGGCCTCGAGCTCGGCGATGCGCTTGTAGGCATCGATGGTAAAGCGGGCCTGCTTCTCCAGGATCATAGTGGTCATGAGGGTATCCTGAGCGTGAGCCATGATGAAGGTCATCTCCATCTCGCCACCGCCGGCCTCCTGCGAAAGCAGCTTGGTCTGCGTGTCGTGGGCACCGATGAGCGCATCGCTGGCATCCTTGTGCAGCTGCTCGGCCTTCTCAAAGTCACCCTCGCGAGCAGCATCGAGCGCTGCAAGCAGATCGGTCTGGGCGTCACCTGCGTATGCGACAATCTCGAATCCAACCATCGAGATTTCTTCTTTGGTTGCCATGTTGCGTTCCTTTCACATATGAACCAATGGAGAGCATCGCGTCCGGGCATACGCGCTGCGTTGTGTATGACAGAAACAATAACATTCAAACAAAAAAGAACAGCGCAAAACGTAATTTCGAGCTATGAACGGTCACTTTTCGCCCGTGAACGGTTTTTAAACCAATTTGAACAATATCGAACACAATTAGCGGCAACCCAAACAGACCCGCGCCCTAGCGTACATCGCGCACCGTATCGCCCTCGACGAGCACGCCCGGAAACAGCATGTGCTCCACACCGGGTTCAGCGCCCTCGGCGCCGGCAATCTTGTCGACCGCCCACATGCCGACGCGCTTGTTGTCAAAGCGCACCGTGGTCAGGCGACGGTCGGGCACGATATCGCCCAGGCTATCGTCAACACCCACCACGCTCACGTCCTCGGGCACGTGCTTTCCGCGCGACTCGAGTCCGCGAATGCAGCCGTAGGCCATGGCGTCGTTGGAAGCATAAATGGCCGTACAGGTCGAATCGTCCGCCAGAGCCTGACCGGCAGCATACCCGCTCTGTGCCGTCCAATCGCCACGAACGAGTCGCGGTGGCTCAATGCCATGCGCGCGCAATGTCTCGCGCCACCCCTCCTCGCGCTGCATGCCCGAAAGCGAGCGCTCGGGACACGAGATAAAGTGCACGGTTTTGTGCCCCCGCCCCAGCAAGTACTCGACCACCTGGCGCGAACAATCGAACTGGTCGTTATCGACCGTTGAACAGAGCGGGTGCTCCAACATCGTAACGAGCACCGTCTGCATGCCGGGCAGCGGCTCAAAAGTGCCAAAGTCTGCCGGCATGCGGTTCATGATCACGACCATGCCATCCACCGGCAGCGCGCTCATGCGTGACGATGCGCTCTCGAGGGTATACGGATGCCCGTCTACTTTAGTAAGGGTGATGGCATAGCCATGTTTGTCGGCCGCGGCGGCAAAGCCCTCCATACGGTCAAGGTTACCGGTACCGGTAATGTTGAACATGGCGACGCCGACGGTCTTAAACTTGCCACGGCGCAGCGATCGACCGGCAAAATTGGGGCGATACCCCAGCTCGCGCATGGCGGCACGCACGCGTTCCTTGGTCTCGGGGCGCACGCTGGGCGAATCGTGCACGGTGCGTGAGACCGTCTGCTCCGAGACGCCCGCGAGGCGCGCTACGTCTTTGACGGATACCGATTTTTTAACAGCGGCCATAGGTCGATCTTTCTATGTCAACGATGCCATTGGTTGCACCCTGCGCATTCAAATGAAACGTCTTCAAGTATATCCAACGCCTCCCCCACCATACGCTCACCACCCAAAACCTACCGTTCACCGACATTTTTGCTTCCCCGAACGGCTTTTGTCGACCAAATGTTAACGTTGCCATTGTGCAAACACAGAGCCACCGGGCGGCTCAAACGTTTACGCATAAGGAATCGGCGGTTCGCAGGCACGGGAACCACCGATTCGCGTCTTTTTATTTGTGTCACAAAATGGCAACGTCAACATTTTGGCAACCGAAAGTCAAAAGCTACCATCGTTGCTAACCCACCGACTCTTAGGAGCATTGCATGGAGCAACTCATCGCCATCATCGAAAAGGGCCAGCCCTTTTTCAACGCGATCGCCCGCAACAAGTACCTCAAGGCGATCCGCGACGGCTTTATCTCCGTCATCCCCATCATCATCTTCTCGTCCATCTTCTGCCTGGTAGCCTCGGTCCCCAACATCTGGGGTTTCTACTGGCCCGATGACATCAACAACGCCCTGTGGAAGTGCTACAACTACTCCATGGGCATCCTGGCCATCGCCTGCGCCGCCACCACGGCCAAGCACTTCGCCGACGCTCAGAACCGCGATCTGCCCAAGAACAACCAGATCAACTTCATCTCGTGCATGTGCGCGGCCATCATCGGCTTCTTGCTCCTTTCGAGCGACACCATCGCCACGGACGCTGCCAGCGGTTTCAACACCACCTACCTTGGTTCCAAGGGCCTGCTGACCGCTTTCATCGCTGCGTTTGTGACCGGCGTCATCTACGAGTTCTTCATCAAGCGCAACATCACTGTCAAGATGCCCGAGCAGGTTCCGCCCAACATCTCGCAGACCTTTAAGGACATCATCCCCTTCTCCGTCTGCATCACCGTCTTTTGGGTCTTTGACATCGTCTTCCGCGCTGCTTTTGGCTTCTGCTTTGCCCAGGGCGTCATCCAGGTGTTCCAGCCCCTGTTCACCGCTGCCGACGGCTACATCGGCCTTGCTGTGATTTACGGCGCCATGAGCCTGTTCTGGTTCGTGGGCGTCCACGGTCCCTCGATCGTCGAGCCCGCCATCGCCGCCGCCCTTGTTGCCAACATGACCGACAACCTAGCTGCGTTCCAGGCTGGCCAGCACGCTTCCGCTGTCCTGACCCAGGGTGCCCAGTACTTCGTCGTCTGCATGGGCGGCACCGGCGCCACGCTCGTCCTGGTCTTTATGTTCTGCTTCCTGGCCAAGTCTCAGGAGATGCGCGCCGTCGGTAAGGCCGCCATCGTCCCCGTCTGCTTTGCCGTCAACGAGCCGCTGCTGTTCGCCGCACCCATCGTGCTCAACCCCGTCTTCTTTGTCCCGTTTGTCTTTGCCCCGATCGCCAACATCTGGATCCTCAAGATCTTTATCGACTTCTTGGGCATGAACGGCTTTATGTACACCCTGCCTTGGACCGTCCCCGGCCCCATCGGCACCATCATGGGCCTGGGCTTCCAGCCGCTCGCCTTTGTGATGCTCGCCCTTATCCTGGTCGTCGACTTCGTTCTGTACTATCCGTTCTTCCGCGCCTATGACGCCCAGAAGTGCGCCGAGGAGGCCGAGATTTCCCAGGAGGAGCTCGCCGCCAAGAACGCCGAGAAGGCCGCCAAGCTTAACGATGCCTTCCAGGGCAAGGCTGACGCCAAGAGCGTTGCCGCCGGCGCTGCTGCCGAGGCCGTGAAGGCCGACGCTCCCGCCGCTGTCGCCACTGAGGCAACGACCGCCAGCGACCTCAACGGCAAGCGCGTACTCGTGCTCTGCCAGGGCGGCGGTACCTCGGGCTTGCTCGCCAACGCGCTGGCCAAGGCTGCCAAGGAGCGCGGCATCAATCTTGAGACCGCTGCCGAGGCCTATGGCAACCACGTGGACATGCTCCCCGACTTTGACCTGGTCGTCCTGGCCCCGCAGGCCGCCAGCTACCTGGCCGACCTGCAGAAAGACTGCGAGCGCGTGGGCAACAAGTGCGTCGCCTGCCGCGGTAAGCAGTACATCGAGCTCTCCCAGAACGGCGACAAGTCTCTCGCCTTCGTGAGTGAACAGCTTTCGAAGTAAGTAACGCTTACGGCCAGCCGACCATCCACAGCCGGCTGGCCCTTCGATTTAGACGATTGGATCATCATGTCCGTTAACCCTGCTAGCGTCACCAACCCGCCTGCGCAGTTTCCCGAGGACTTTGTCTTTGGCGGCGCTACCGCTGCCTACCAGGTAGAGGGCGAGACCCGCACCCACGGTAAAGGCAAAGTCGCCTGGGACGACTTCCTGGAGGCCCAAGGGCGCTTCTCCCCCGATCCCGCTTCGGACTTCTACAACCAGTACCCCGTCGATTTGGAGCTGTGCGAGGAGTTCGGCATCAACGGCATTCGCCTCTCCATCGCCTGGAGCCGCATCTTTCCCAACGGCACCGGTGAGATTAACCCCGAGGGCGTCCAGTTCTATCACGATCTCTTCGCCGAGTGCCATAAGCACCACGTTGAGCCGTTCGTCACGCTGCATCACTTTGACACGCCGCTGCCCCTCTTTGAGAAGGGCGATTTCCTCAACCGCGAGACCATCGACGCCTTTGTGGACTTTGCCACCTTCTGCTTTAAGGAGTACGCCGACCAGGTGACCTACTGGTTCACCTTTAACGAGATCTGGGCCGACGCCTCCAACACCTACATCGAGGGCACCTTCCCCGGTGGCGTCAAGGCGCATCTGGCCGAGGCTTTCCAGTGCGAGCACAACATGATGCTCGCCCACGCCAAGGCAGTGCTGGCCTTCCACAACGGCGGTTTTAAGGGCAAGATCGGCGTCATTCAGTCGTTGGAGTTTAAGTATCCGCTCAACGAGAACGACCCCGCCGACATCAAGGCCGCCAACAACGAGCACGTGCTGCAGAACCAGTTTCTGCTCGACGCCACCTTCCGCGGCGACTACGCGCCCGACACCCTCGAGTGCGCCAACCGCCTGGCTGCCGTCTCGGGCGGCACCATCGAGATCCTAGACGAGGACCTCGAGATTATGCGCGAGGCCGCGCTCTACAACGACTACCTGGGCGTTAACAACTACCAGTGCCGCTTCTTGAAGGCTTACGACGGCGAGAACGACCTGCACCACAACGGTACGGGCGAGAAGGGCACTGGCCGCTGGCGCGTTAAGGGTATTGGCGAGCATGTGAACAAGCCCGGCATCCCCACCACCGACTGGGACTGGATCATCTATCCCGAGGGCCTGTTCGATCTGCTCGTCTACATTAAGCAGCGCTACCCCAACTACAAGCAAATCTTCATCACCGAGAACGGCATGGGCTACAAGGACCCCTACAAGGACGGTTTTGTGGACGACCAGCCGCGCATCGACTACATCGAGCAGCACCTGCGTTGGCTGCTCAAGGCCATGGAGGTGGGCGTCAACGTGGGCGGCTACTTCCTGTGGAGCCTGCAGGATCAGTTCTCCTGGACCAACGGATACAACAAGCGTTACGGCTTCTTCTACGTTGACTTTGAAACCCAGAAGCGCACGCCCAAGGCAAGCGCCTACTGGTACAAGCACGTGGCGCAGACCCGTCGTCTGGACTAGCGGCTGGCGGGGTCGCCTGCCCACATAACCCTGTCTCTTATACACATCTCCGAGCCCACGAGAC
>CABSYS010000004.1:0-19034 GCA_902482045.1 uncultured Collinsella sp. | reverse complement strand
ATCGAGGCGGGCGATTGGATCGCCGCCGTGGTGGACGATGACAAGGAGGAGGGTGCGCTCTTTGGCCTGACGCGTACGCTGTGGCTGGCGACGTCCAAGGGTCTGTTCGCGCTCGAGGAGGGCGACAGCGGTGCGGCGGCTGAGGTTGAGGGCTTCAACTTCGTCCACGGCGTGATTGCCGGCGTGCTCGCGCGTCTCTTTATGGAGGGTCGCGTGGCGAGCCCGGATATGAAGACGCTGTTGCACGAGCTTTCGCCCATCGATTCTTCTGAGCCCGAGCTCATGGACCCGCTGGCAGTCGATTCCACGCGCATCTTCGATACCGTGGTTGCCGCCTACCTGCTGGATTCCGACCGCTCCGAGTTCGATGAGGCATATCTTGCCGATACGTATCTGCAAATGACGCTGCCTGCGGCGCGCGGCGCAGAGGGTGCTGGTGAGGACGCTCCTTCGCCCGCCGCTCGCACGGCGGCCTTGACGCTGGCGCTGATCGCGCCGTTGCGTGACCGCATGGCCCGCGAGAATGCCGCCAACGTGTTCGATGGCATCGAGATGCCGCTCGTTCCGGTGCTTGCCAAGATGGAGCGCGCGGGCATGCTCGTGGACCCCGAGCGCCTGCACAGTCTGTCCGAGGGTCTGGCGACCCAGATTGCCGAGGTTGAGCGCAGCATTCGCGACCTGGCGGGTGACGAGACCTTCAATATTGGCAGTCCCATGCAGCTGTCGCACGTGCTCTTTGATGTGATGAGGCTTCCGACCAAGGGCCTCAAGAAGACTAAGCGCGGCTACTATTCGACCAATGCCAAGGTACTGAGCGATCTTGCCCGCGACCACGAGATTGTTCGTCTGATCTTGGACTGGCGTGAGAAGTCCAAGATTAAGTCGACCTATCTGGACACGCTAGGTCCGCTGCGCCGTGGTGACGGTCGTGTGCACACCACGTACAACCAGACCATCACCGCGACGGGACGTCTGTCTTCGAGCGACCCCAATCTGCAAAACATTCCGACTCGCTCGGAGCTGGGGCGTACCGTCAAGACGGCGTTCTCGGCGGGCGAGGGCAGCGTCTTTTTGGCGGTGGACTACTCGCAGATCGAGCTGCGCCTGCTCGCGCATCTTTCGGGTGATGAACATCTGGTGCGTGCCTTTAACGAGGGCGAGGACTTCCATGCCGAGACGGCGGCGCGTGTATTTGGCGTGCCGGTGTCCGAGGTGACACCCGACCTGCGCAGCCGCGCCAAGGCCGTGAACTTTGGCATCGTGTACGGCCAGCAGGCCTACGGTCTGTCGCAGTCGCTGCACATCTCGATGGCCGAGGCGCGTGGCATGATCGACCGCTACTACGAGGCCTATCCGGGCGTGCGCACGTTCCTCGATAATGTGGTGGCGCGTGCCAAGCAGACGGGCTACGCCGAGACCATGTATGGCCGCAGACGCCATATTCCCGAGCTCAAGGCCAAAAATCCGCAGCTTCGCGGCTTTGGCGAACGCACGGCCATGAACCACCCCATGCAGGGCACCGCGGCCGACATCATCAAGATCGCCATGGCCCGCGTAAGCCGCCGCCTGGAAGAAGAGGGCTTTGCCGCCCACATGATTCTGCAGGTACACGACGAACTGGACTTTGAGTGCCCCGTCGACGAAGTCGAGCGCCTGACCGCCATGGTCCGCGACGTCATGGAGCACGTCGTAGACCTACGCGTACCCCTAATCGCCGAAGCCAGCACCGGCATAACCTGGGCCGATGCCAAATAGGGAAGCAACCACAGTTCCAAAGTAACCAAAAGCAGAAGGGAGCTCCTTGCCAACAAGGAGCCCCCTTCGTTCAATTAAATTCAGCCTAAGTATCTAGACACTCAAGACGCCATCTTGGCGGCAGGTAAGTAAACCTAGGGCCTGGCCGGGCGGCACGGGTTAACTTTTCGTAGATTCCGCACGCAAAGAAAGCCACTTAATGTGGCTTTCGTCTTGCGCAGGACCTGACCGAGCGAAAAGTTAACCCGTGCCGCCCGGCCAGGCCCGATGGGACGGCTACCGAGCCGCCAAGATGGCGTCGATGAGCGTCAGTACGCCCCCGTCGTTGTTGCTCGGAATGCGCCACTTGGCGTGCGCGTTCATGTGCTCCTCGGCGTTGTCCACGATAAAGCTGTGACCGACGCGCTCCAGCATGGGGATGTCATTGTACGTATCGCCCGCGGCAGCGGCGTCAGCGATATCGATGCCCAGGTGCTCGCAAAGATGCGCGACGCCGGCGCCCTTGTCGACACCCAGGTTCATAAAGTCGATCCACTCGCGCCCGGCGTTGGTGACGTAGAGCTTGTCCGAGAACTCGGGGCTATAGGTCTCGCGGAAAGCGGGCTCGGCGTCGTAGCCGGGGAAGAAGACCGAAATCTTGTTGGACTCGAAATCAATGCCCTCAAAGCTGTCGACGTAGTTGATTGTGTTGTAGTAGACGCTGATCTCGTCGTGGTACTGATGGTCGCGGGCAAGCACGTAGAACTCGTCGAAGCAGCACAGGACGGGGACGGCGTGCGGATCCTCCGAGGCGCGGCTCAAGACCTGCTGGTACAGCTCCACGTCGATAATGCTCTTATAGATATAGCTGCCGCGATAGATCACGCACGCTCCGTTGTCGGGACAAAAAGCAAGGCGGTTTTTGATGCCCTCGAACATCTCCTCGAGCTTGGGGGCCGGACGTCCGCTAGCGGGGCAGAACACGATGCCAGCCTCGGCGAGCTTGTCCAGGCGCTCATCAAGACCCTGAGGTAGCACGCGCTCGTCGGTGAGAAGCGTCTTGTCCATATCAACGGCGATGAGCTTAATGTTTCCGATATTGGCGTCCGATTCGTAAGTTTGCATAAAAGCGAGCCTTTCGTTTCGAGATTGTTTCAGACGTTATAACCATCAACTCGTAGTCGGCCGTATTTTCGCAGGAACGGAGCGTATTTGCACCACGCTTCACAAACTAATGAAAAAACTTTTCAGAAATTTGAATTTGTCGCTTGTGCCGCTGGCACTTTAGCGTAATATAGCGAACATCGAAAACGGAGACGGAAAAACAACCGCTTACCGAGGAAAAGGTACCGTTTACGATATTAGAATTGCGCCCGGCGATACGTGAAAGGAGAGGCAGATGCAGTTCGTAAAGATCATCACCACTGCAGACAATGCCATCCGACGCCAGCGCGCAATTTCCCGACGACGATAACAATCGTCTCTGTCCGCATGGGGCGCAATGCCTCAACAGAGTCATTTTGAGGTCGTTGGGTTTTAAGCACGACATAGCCGCATGTTTCTAGGGCATGCCTGTGATGCATTCTGCTGAATAACCTGATATTGCACGGTTTTTGACCTCAAGGTGACTTGCAACTGACCGATGTTCTAACTAGCTACCAAGGGCGAAAGGAAACAGCCATGAGCAAGGAAAAAGTCGTTCTCGCATATTCCGGTGGTCTTGATACATCCGTATGTGTCAAGTGGCTCCAGGACGAGAAGAATCTCGATGTCGTTTGTGTCTGCGGCAATGTGGGCCAGGAGGAGACCGGCCTGGACGCCAAGAAGCAGAAGGCGCTTGACCTGGGCGTTCTCGATTGCCAGGTGCTCGACCTGCGCGACGAGTTCTCCGATGAGTTCCTGACCAAGGCCATCGCCGCAAACTCCATGTACGAGAACAAGTACCCGCTGCTTTCCGCCCTGTCTCGCCCGCTGCTCGCCAAGAAGCTTGTCGAGGTCGCTCACGAGTTTGGCGCGACCTACGTCGCACACGGCTGCACCGGCAAGGGTAACGACCAGGTTCGTTTTGAGGCTGCCGTCAAGGCGCTCGACCCCGAACTTAAGGTCATCGCCCCGGTTCGCGAGTGGGACCTGAAGTGCCGTCCCGATGAGGTCGCCTACGCCCACGCTCACAACGTGCCGGTTCCCGAGGGTGCCAACGACAACCCCTATTCCATCGACGACAACCTGTGGGGTCGTGCCATTGAGTGCGGCCACCTGGAGGATCCCTGGAACGAGCCGCTCGACGACGCCTGGGTTATGACCAAGAATCCTGAGGACACGCCCGACACCCCGACGTATACCGAGATTGAGTTTGAGGCCGGCAAGCCCGTCGCCGTCGACGGCAAGAAGATGAAGCTGTCCGAGATCGTCATCGCCCTCAACAAGATCTCCGGCGACAACGGCTTTGGCCGCCTCGACCTGGTCGAGGATCGTCTGGTGGGCCTTAAGAGCCGCGAGTGCTACGAGGTTCCCGGCGCCCTGACGCTCATCACCGCCCACAAGGCGCTCGAGGACATCTGCGTCGAGGGCGACCTGCTCAAGACCAAGATTAAGCTCGAGCAGGATTGGGCCACCGCCGTGTATAACGGCCAGTGGTACAGCCCGCTCAAGAACGCGCTCGACGCCTTTATGGCCGATACCCAGAAGTTCGTGACCGGTACCGTCCGCCTGAAGTTCTTTAAGGGCAACTGCCATGTCGTCGGCCGCAAGAGCCCCTTCAGCCTCTACGACTACGGTCTGGCTACCTACGACCGCGACACCACGTTTGACGAGAAGGCCAGCGCCGGCTTTATCGAGATCGATACGCTGTCGCTCAAGACGTGGGCTAAGGTCCAGGGCCCCAGCTCTGCTGCCGCCCAGGCCTAGCGCCTCCTTCCTTTGGTATCCGCGCGGCCCATCCGCGTGATACAAAACGGGCGCACGGGGTCCCTACCTTTCGTTATGCTTGCTGACACTTCTTAACATCGGTGGCCCCTACGTTCCGCCCGCATATATGACGCCGCGCTTGCGGCTGAGTCCGAGCCCCGCCGGGGTTGTCCGGCGGGGCTCTTTCTATCAATTTGTC
This sequence comes from uncultured Collinsella sp., assembly GCA_902482045.1. GTDB lineage: Bacteria > Actinomycetota > Coriobacteriia > Coriobacteriales > Coriobacteriaceae > Collinsella. Next base: position 14,194 of record CABSYS010000004.1, on the reverse strand, counting down.
GGCCTTGCGCCTATATATATGAGGAGTATCCAATATGTTCAATGTCATCGCGCATGCTTTACTTGCCCTCGCGCCCGAGCTCGATGCTGCAAAGGTCGAGGACATCCCTATGAGCCTGAAGGCTTGGATTGACGGTTCGCAGGGCAACATCCGGAGGGAGACGTTGGGTGCCAAGTGCATGGTGCGTCACTTCTTTGCAAATTAGCTACATGGCCCCGCATGCAGTGGGGAATGTGCAAAACTAGCGGTTGGTAAATCGCTTTAGCGACAGGGCGCATTGCTTTGGGCGCTTCGTTTGGTATTTGATGAAAGGGGACGGTTCCATGGCTCTTTGGGGCGGTCGTTTTGAGGCGGGCGTGGCCGAGGTCACGCAGGAGTTTGGCGCGTCGCTGCCGGTCGACAAACATCTCTATAAGCAGGATATCGCCGGCTCTAAGGCGCATGCCAAGATGCTGGCGGCCCAGGGCATCATCAGTGCCGAGGACGAGCAAGCGATTGCCAAGGGCCTGACTGGAATCGAACAGGATATCGATGCCGGCAACTTCACCTTCGATATCAACGACGAGGACATTCATATGTCCATCGAAAGCGAGCTGACGCGTCGTATCGGCGAGGCTGGCAAGCGCTTGCATACTGGGCGTTCGCGCAACGACCAGGTGGCGACCGATACGCGCCTGGGCGTCAAGGCGCTGGCCAAGGAGCTCATGGAGGCCAATCTTGAGCTGCGCCATGTGCTGGTGGATGCGGCCAAGAAGTACGACAAGGTGATTCTGCCGGGCTACACGCACATGCAGCATGCTCAGCCCGTGCTGCTGTCGCATCACCTGCTGGCGTATTCCTGGATGTTCGCGCGCGACTTTACACGCCTGAAGGCCGCCTTTGATGCCGCCGACAACTGCCCGCTGGGTGCTGCCGCGCTGGCCGGTACGAGCTATCCGCTCAATCGTCAGATGACGGCTGCCGAACTTGGCTTTGCGGGTGTGATTCCCAACTCGCTCGATGCCGTTTCCGACCGTGATTTTCTGCTCGATCTGCATTACGCCGGCTCCGTCATGGCGATGCACCTGTCGCGTCTTTCCGAGGAGATCGTACTGTGGTCGAGCTCCGAATTTGGCTTTATCACGCTTTCCGACTCGTACTCCACCGGCTCGTCCATCATGCCGCAGAAGAAGAATCCCGACTTTGCCGAGCTTATCCGCGGCAAGAGCGGCCGTGTGTATGGCAACCTGGTGCAGCTGCTCGTGACCATGAAGGGCCTGCCGCTTGCTTATAACAAGGACTTGCAGGAGGACAAGGAGGGCGCGCTCGATACCGCCCATACGCTCATGCAGTGCCTGTCGGTTATGGCCGGTATGATTTCGACTTGGACCGTCAACGAGGATGCCATGGCGCGCGAGTGCGGCGTGGGGCACCTTGCCGCTACCGATGTTGCCGATTACCTGGCTAAGCGTGGTCTGCCGTTCCGCGAGGCACATGCCGTGGTGGGCCATCTGGTCCTGATGTGCGAGAAGCGCGGCTGCAATCTTGAGGACCTGCCGTTTGAGGTGTTCCAGGAGGCAAGCCCGCTCTTTGAGCGCGATATTACCGAGGCGCTCGACATCCCCTCGATTGTCGCCGCGCGCACGACCGAGGGCGGTACCGCTCCTGCCGCCGTTGCCGTGCAGCTTGAGCGTGCCGAGGCGCAGCTCGTGGCCGACGAGGGCGTGTTTGGATCGCTGACCAAGGTCGTCGAGATGGGTCACGGGGCAAAGTAGAGGTTTGGCTGAAGCCGTTTTGGCCATGTATTGATAAATCGGTTTCGCTTTAAGGGCGCCTGCTGATGTGGGCGTCCGTATTTTGTTGCCATGGGTGAGGGGCTTGTCGAGAACTTCTGTAGGACCTTTGGGCAGGTTGTGAAGGGGGTACGTTCGCGGGCGGCAACTGACCGTCCGCTCTGTTCGATGTGGTTGATGGGCGGTCGGATGGTACTCTAATCGGGCTTCGAAACAGAAGTGACACATATGGAACGCTTTAATAAATTGTATCGTTTCAATAAACAGCTTTTTGTTTAACTGCAGCTAAAACTCTGTTACGATGCAGTCCAGGCGGGTGCCGGAATGGGACTTGGGCACGCGCGAACCTACTTGAAAGGCTACCTTATGGCTATCGAGAAGACCTTCATCATGATTAAGCCCGACGCCGTGCGCGACCGCAAGATCGGCGAGATCGTTGCTCGCATTGAGCGCAGCGGCCTTGTCATCGAGCGCATGGAGATGACCACGCTCGAGCGCGCTACCGTCGAGGAGCACTACGCCCATCTGGCCGACAAGCCCTTCTTTGGCGGTCTCTGCGACTTTATGACGAGCGGTCCGGTCGTCAAGATGGTCGTTTCCGGTCTCTCCGCTGTCGCTAAGATGCGCACCCTCATGGGCGCTACCAACCCGCTTGAGGCTGCTCCTGGTACCATCCGCGGCGACTTTGCCGTCGATGTCAACGCCAACGTGATCCACGGCTCCGACTGCCTGGAGAACGCCGAGATTGAGATCAAGCGCTTCTTTGGCTAAACCAGCTTTGACTCCTTAAAGCTGTTAGCGTGTGGCTTGGGCGCCGCGGAACTCCATCCGCGGCGCTCTTTTATTCCAAAATCTATGAAGGGGCCCGCTCGGACATGTGTTCCGAGCGGGCCCCTGCTGTTAGCTTGTGGCACTGAATAGTTTAGGCTTCGTCGACGATCTTAAGGCCGCGCGTGTGATCGATCTCGTTGAGGAGGTTAACGCGACGCTCGTGACGACCGCCCTCAAACTCGGCGTCGAGCCACTCGTCGACGATCATCTTGGCAAGCTCGGAGCCCACGACACGGGCACCAAAGGCGAGCACGTTGGTGTTGTTGTGCATGCGCGAGAGCTTGGCGCTGAAGGGCTCGGAGCACACAACGGCGCGTACGCCCTCGACCTTGTTGGCAGCCAGGCTGATACCGACGCCGGTGCCACAGATCAGGATGCCTAGATCGACGTCGCCGTTGGCTACTGCCTTGCCCACCTTGTAGCCGGCGATGGGGTAGTCAAAGCTCTCGGAGGTGTCGGTGCCAAAGTTCACGACCTCGCAGCCGCGCTCCTTCAGGTGCTCGGAGATGATGTTCTTGAGCTCGACGGCGGCATGGTCGTTGCCGATACCAATCTTCATGAGTGGTTCCTCTCTGGTCCGTGCGGCGGAATTGCTAAAGGTTTTACCGCGTTCGACTGCATGATAGCGCGACTTTTGTGTAAACGCTCGGGCGTTTTTTGGTCAAACGCTTTAGCATGCAACAAGACTTACTTCTCATGAATTAATGCCGTCAGTTTGCGCTTGAACGCCGTCCGCCGGAACTTGGGTTGCGATTTTTGATGCATTGTTATCAAATAAATAGAGTTATCTATTATTGAGAGCCCAGTCCGTTATGTAAGCAGGAGATACCTATGCCTACCGATTCCATTCGCGATGCCGCTTTTTGCGATGTCTTGAACCGCGAGCTTGTCTGCGCGCTCGGCTGCACCGAGCCCATTGCCGTTGCCTATGCAGCGGCGCTGGCGAGCCAGACGCTTGGCTGCGAGCCCGAGCATATGGATGTTGCCTGCTCGGGCAATATCATCAAGAACGTTAAGAGCGTGACCGTGCCCAACTCGGGCGGCATGCACGGTATTGAGGCGGCGGCCGTGCTGGGTGCCGTAGGCGGTGACGCCAAGAGCGCGCTCGAGGTGCTCGAGAGCGTTAACGACGAAGATCGTGCTCGCGTGGCCGAGCTTCTCACTGATGCCGGTTACTGCGATGTGTCGCTTGTCGAGGGTGTGCCCAACCTCTACATCAAGGTGACTGCCACGGCCGGGGGCCATACCGCGGTCGTCGAGATTACCGACCACCACACCAACGTCACGTGCCATACGCTCGACGGTATTCCGGTATGCGGCAAGTCGGCGGGGGAGTGTGCCGCCTGCGCCGAGCGCGTGGTGGCCGAGCGTGCGGCAGATAGCGCCGACACGCCCATGTCGATCGAGTCCATCATCGACTTTATCGAGGGCGGCGACATCGAGGGCGCCCGCGCTGCCGTTGAGCGTCAGATTGAGCTGAATGGCGCGATCAGTGCTGAGGGCCTTGCGCACGCTTGGGGCGCCGAGGTGGGTCGTACGCTGCTAGGTGCTCGTGCCGATGACGTCGCCTGCCGTGCCCGTGCCCGTGCAGCCGCCGGGTCCGACGCCCGCATGAACGGCTGCGCGCTGCCGGTCGCCATTGTGTGCGGCTCGGGCAATCAGGGCATTACTTGCGCGCTGCCTGTTATGGAGTATGCCGAGTACCTGCGCTGCGACCATGAGCGCCTGGTTCGCGCCGTGATGCTGTCCGATCTGATCGCCGTGCATATCAAGAGCTATATTGGTGCGCTCTCGGCGTTTTGTGGCGCTATTTGCGCCGCATGCGGTGCCGGCGCCGCGATTACCTGGCTGTGCGGTGGCACGCACGAGCAGATTGGTGCGACGGTCTCGAACACGCTCGGTAACGTTGGCGGCATCGTGTGCGATGGCGCCAAGGCAAGCTGTGCCGCCAAGATTTCCGCTGCCGTCGATGCTGCGATTCTGGGTCACGATATGGCCATGCAGGGCCGCGGCTTCCGCGCCGGTGAGGGCCTGATCCAGGATACCGTCGAGCAGACAATCGCCAGCATGGGCTATGTGGGCCGCGTGGGCATGAAAGATACCGACGTCGAGATCCTCAACATCATGATCGGCAAAACCCAAGTCTGTTAGTTACGCGGTTTTACCAAACCGCGTAACAAGTCGACGCTGCAAACGCCCCCAAGCGGCAATCTGCCTTTCAATCGTCGGGCATGGCCAGAAGGCCTATGCCCTCCTCTTTCAAGGCACATTGCTCGCTTGGGGGCGTTTTCGCTGACTTATGCTCAACCTGCGGCGTTGTTTAATTTGGAGCGAGCGAGGGGTTCTACGACAGTTCGTCGGCTATTTGGTGCTCGTAGAAGGCTTCTACTACGGCGTTAAAGTCGCGGGCGAAGTCTTCCATGGTTCCGCGCCAGGTGGCTCGGCCGGGTTTTCCCTGGCCAACATAGGCGGTTTGAATGCCGCAGGCGGGGCTGGGGAAGTCGCGTTTGGGGTCGTTGCCTACCATAAGGACCTCGTGCGGCTCGAGCCCCATCACCTGAAGCTGCTCTAGATAGTAGGTGGCATCGGGCTTGCAGCGGGTGGTGTTTCCCATGTGCGTGACGAGCTCAAAGGGGGCGTCGGCCAGATCGCCCCAACCCATGCGGCACTCGATGGCCCCCTGCGGAAAGCTGGGGTTGGTGAAGAGCGCGCAGCGCAGGCCCGCGTTCTGTACCGCTTGGAGCGCGGCGTGTGCGCCTGGCATGGCGTGGGCGTTGATGACATCGTCGTTCTTGTACGGAAGAACTTCGCGGTCGTAGTAGGTAAACGCCTCGTAGATGAGTGGGTCCGAGAGGCAAATGCCGCACCGGCGCTCAACCTCTTCTTGGTAGAACTCAAGATTGGTGCGATTATCCGTGCCGCTTCGGCGATTGGCGTTGAGGTCGACCAAGATGGTGCCGAGGCGTGCCATCGTGCCACCGTGGCTGCGGCGACCGATATCCGCGAGCATCGACGAGACATCCTTAAAATAGCGAAGGATGAACGCGTTGAGGTTGATGCTAAGAAGCGTTTCGTCCATATCGAAAACGACTGCTTTGAGCACGCGGGCACCTTTCTCGAAAAATCGTTCCAGAATCGTTGGCTCCGGATACTTTACCTCAAAGGCGTATGGGCAAACTGCTTATCGTCAAGTTGTGGAGGCGGCTGTCCATAAGATTACGAAAAAGTCTCCACACGAGTAAAAAATCGCAGTTCACGCTTGAAATCGAACTCATTTCCCCGTAACCTATACGAACGTGATTGCATAAGCGTCACATTAGTATCTGTCGGCTCCCGAGTGTTCCTAAACGTTGTGTGCTTGTCGCACCCTTCTGTAGGTCCTAGCAATCGGGGCCCCGTAGTTCGAAAGGGGTCCACCTTTGAGTGAGATTCAGAACTCGTCCATTTTCTCTCTTGACGATGTCAATGAGGAGGAGATGAACAACCTCATCGACGGTACGATTACCGACTTTGATGAGGGCGATCTCGTTAACGGCACTGTCGTTAAGATCGAGCATGACGAGGTGCTCGTTGACATCGGATTCAAGTCCGAGGGCGTTATCCCGGTCCGCGAGCTGTCCATCCGCAAGGACGCTAACCCTGCAGACATCGTTGCACTCGGTGATCCCATCGAGGCTCTGGTTCTCCAGAAGGAGGACAAGGACGGTCGTCTGGTCCTGTCCAAGAAGCGTGCCGAGTACGAGCGTGCTTGGAACCGCATCGAGGAGAAGTTCAACTCCGGCGAGAACGTCGAGGGCGAGGTTATCGAGGTTGTCAAGGGCGGCCTGATCCTCGACATCGGCCTGCGTGGCTTCCTGCCCGCTTCCCTCGTCGACCTCCGTCGCGTCAAGGACCTCACCTCCTACATGGGCACCCGCATCGAGGCCCGCGTCATCGAGATGGACCGCAACCGCAACAACGTCGTCCTCTCCCGTCGCGTCGTGCTCGAGGAGTCCCGTAAGGCCGAGCGCTCCGAGATCCTGTCCAAGCTCAAGTCTGGCATGCGTCTCCAGGGCACCGTTTCCTCCATCGTCGACTTCGGCGCCTTCGTCGACCTCGGCGGTATCGACGGCCTCATCCACATCTCCGAGCTCTCCTGGAACCACGTCAACCATCCTTCCGAGGTTGTAAAGGTCGGCCAGGAGGTCGAGGTCGAGGTTCTCGACGTCGATCTCAACCGCGAGCGCATCTCCCTGGGTCTCAAGCAGACCACCGAGGATCCGTGGCGCGCACTGGTCAAGAAGTACCCCGTCGGCGCTATCGTCGAGGGCACTGTGACCAAGCTTGTCCCGTTCGGCGCTTTCGTCGACCTGGGCGAGGGCATCGAGGGCCTGGTGCACATCTCCGAGATGGCCAACAAGCACGTCGACCAGCCTTCTCAGGTCACCCACGTGGGCGACAAGGTTCAGGTCAAGGTCATGGAGATCGACCTCGACCGTCGTCGTATCTCTCTGTCCATGAAGTCTGCTGCTGAGACTCTTGGCGTCGAGATCGAGGTTACCCCGCTGCCTTCCGAGAAGAAGGACGAGGAGACCGACGCCGAGTAAATCGGTTTGACAATCACTTGTTTTAAGGGATCCGTCCGCAATGGACGGGTCCCTTTTTGCATTTGTTGCTGAGGTGCGCTATACCGCCCGTGTGCAATGCCGCCTAGGCTGTTCACGGGCTATTGGGTTGTTGGTGCATGAAAAATGCCGACATCCCGCCTCGGGGAGGAGGCGGGAACGCACCGAGTAGACGGAGGGGTGCGGAGCGCGGTCGCGTCTCGACTGACGACGTTGCCCATCGACGATACTATTGTACTGCATAGCGTGGTTCTTGGTTTATCGTGTCGAACGCTTGTGTTGTGCCATTGCCTGTGACAACGGTGTGCTACACTCTTGCACTGCTGAGTGGGCCAGACGGTCGCGCGATGTGCTGCTTGCAGCACGCGTGAGGAAAGTCCGGGCTCCAGAGGGCGGGATGCCGGCTAACGGCCGGGCGGAGTGATCCGACGGAAAGCGCCGCAGAAAAGAAGACTCCCACCTGCGCCGCAAGGCGTAAAGGGAAAAGCTGAAACGGTGGTGTAAGAGACCACCAGCGTCGTGGCAACACGGCGGCTTGGCAAGCCCCATCCGGAGCAAGCGCGAATAGGAACGCTATGGGCCGGCCCGGTCCGCGTTCGGGTAGCGTGCGTGGAGCTGCACGGTAACGTGCAGACAAGATAAATGACCGTTCACGACAGAACCCGGCTTACAGGCCCACTCAGCAACTATGTTGACGCTGCGAACCCGTCAGCGCGGCAATCTGCCTTTCAAGCCTTCGGGCATGACCATAAGGTCAATGCCCTCGTCTTTCAAGGCACCTTGCTCGCGCTGACGGGTTCTCGCTTTCGTTTACGGAATCATCGGCGGTTCCGTTCTTGGCAACTCGCTGTTTTTGCCTGGTCATTGGCGTTGCCGTTCTATTTACTGGGATTATCGGTACGGTCTTTGCCGTATTATTGAGGCTGTTTGTTGCTTTGCTTGTTGTTGAGGGGCTTTGTTGGACAGCTATTTTACTCTGCAATCGAATATTGAGGCTTCGGGCGAGTTTGTGGACCGCAAGAGCCGGTTTATTGCCCAGCTGGTCCATATTGAGTCCGAGGATGAGGCTAATGCCTTTATCGAGATGGTTCGCAAGCGTCATTACGACGCTCGGCACAATGTTCCCGCGTGGATTTTGGTCGATGGACGCGAGCGCCAGAGCGATGATGGTGAGCCGAGCCGCACGAGCGGTATGCCGACGCTCGAGGTGCTGCGCGGCGCGGGGCTCAAAAATGTTTGCTGCGTGGTGACGCGCTATTTTGGTGGCACGCTGTTGGGACCCGGTGGCTTGGTGCGCGCCTATACCGCGGCGACACAGGTGGCGGTGGCTGCGGCTCAGGAGTCCGGGCAGATCGTCGAGATGACAAGTGTTGTGCCTGTTGACGTGCATGTGGCCTATCCGCAATACGAGCAGGTGCTCCGTTTGGCGCAGGATTCGGGTGCCAAGGTTTTGGATACCGATTACGCGGATGCCGTGACGCTTCACTTGGTGTTTAAGGCGGGGGAGCAGGAGCCATTTTGCGCCAAGATGCGCGAGCTTATGGCGGGGCGCGAGGAGATCGAGGTCGGCGCTCCCGAATTTGCCGAGTTCTAACGGCGACGGCCGGCGTGCTTTTGGATGGATCCCAAGCACGCCGGCCGTCGTTTTCTGTTGCTGCCGTTTACTCGGCGACCTGCTTTAGCACATCACAGGCGATTTCGACGGCATCGTCGATGCAGCCGGGGCAGCTGCGGAGCGGACCTTTATCCGATCCGATGCCCTTGAGCGTGCCGCAGACGGTCGTCGTGTTCTTCTCGCCAAAACGCTTGGCGATCTCGCGCGACAGCTTGTAGGTCTGGCCCTTGGTCTTGGGGTTTTCCATGCCGTCGCTCATTACAAAGCCCATGATGGCCACGGCGCCCGAGATGGCGCCGCAGGTTTCGGTCATGCCGCCCATGCCGGCGCCAAAGCCCTCGGTGAGGGTAAAGGCGACCTGGGGGTCGAGTCCGACGGCAGGCGCGAGCGTACAGGCGACGGCTTGAGCGCAGTTAAAGCCGCGGGCGTGGTATTCGGCAGCCTGAGCCTGACAGGCGTTGATGTCGAGCTGAGCCGTATCGATTTGCTTCATCGTTGTCTCCTTGGTCACGGTGTACCCGCCTATGGTACCCGTGACGGTGCATGTAATCATCGAGAGCTTCATGGATGCTTCATTTTTATCTATCGAGCAAATGCCTAAGGCTGAGACGAATGCCCCTGATTCATTTGTCCCATAACCTACCTCGGGGATGGGTTGAGAGGGGTGCAGGGTAGCGGTATCGTGAACCGAATAAAACTAAAACCCAGGCAAGGGAGCAAGATATGAGCGAGCAGACCATCGGTACTACATGTGTTCAGGGCGGCTATCACCCGGGAGATGCCGAGCCGCGCCAGGTGCCCATCTATCAGTCCACCACGTGGAAGTACGACACGTCGGAGCACATGGGCAAGCTGTTTGACCTAGAGGAGTCGGGCTACTTCTACAGCCGTCTGCAGAATCCCACGTGCGATTTGGTTGCTGCCAAGATCTGTGAGATGGAGGGCGGCACCGCAGCGATGCTCACGAGCTCGGGCATGGCTGCGAACTTCCTCGCGATCTTTAACGTGGCCGGTGCCGGCGATCACGTGGTCGCAAGCTCTGCCATCTACGGCGGTACCTATAACCTGCTCGCCCATACCATGGAGCGCATGGGTCTGACCTGCACGTTCGTTGCCCCCGACTGCACCGATGAGGAGCTCGAGGCAGCCTTCCAGCCCAACACCAAGCTCGTCTTTGGCGAGACCATCGCCAATCCCGCCCTCGCCGTGCTCGATATTGAGCGCTTTGCCAAGGCCGCGCATGACCACGGCGTGCCGCTGATGGTCGACAACACCTTCCCGACGCCCGTGATGTGTCGTCCCTTTGAGTGGGGCGCCGACATCGTTACGCACTCCACCACCAAGTACATGGATGGACATGCTGCCTACCTGGGCGGCGTGATCGTCGACCACGGCCAGTTTGACTGGATGGCCCATGCGGACAAGTTCCCGGGTCTCACCACGCCTGACGAGAGCTACCACGGCGTGACGTATGCCGAGAAGTTCGGTCGCGAGGGCGCCTTCATTACCAAGGCAACCGCTCAGCTCATGCGCGATCTTGGTCCCATGCAAAACCCGCAGGCGGCCTTCTTCCTGAACAGCTCGCTCGAGAGCCTCCATGTGCGCATGCCGCGTCATTGCGAGAACGGCCTGGCCGTTGCCAAGTTCCTGCAGAGCCATCCCAAGGTGCGCTTCGTGAGCTATCCGGGTCTGGAGGGCGATAAGTACTATGACATGGCTCAGAAGTACATGCCCAACGGTACCTGCGGCGTTGTGAGCTTTGGCTTTAACGGTGGTCGCGCGGCGGCCGAGACCTTTATGAAGAGCCTCAAGCTTGCCCAGATCGCCACGCACGTGGCCGACGCCCGCACGTGCTGCCTGCATCCCGCTAATGCCACGCACCGCCAGATGAACGATGAAGAGCTCATCGCCTGCGGCATCTCCGCCGACATGGTGCGCCTGTCGTGCGGCCTCGAGGACACGGCCGATCTGATTGCCGACCTTGAGCAGGCACTCGAGCAGTGCTAGGCTAGCGTTCGCATGAGGCGCCGATGCTGGCAGAAAGCTTCGGCGACCTTTCGTTCCGATTCCGTAGGCGGGACCCCAATCGCGGCTGTTTGCAGGCGATTGGGGCCCCGTTTTTGCGTTGCGCCACTCGAAAGGATGGATATGGAGAAAACCGCAGAGCAGCTGCGCCGCGAGCACCTTGCCCTAGAGGGCGACACCCATGGCAAGAACAAGTGGGCGATTCTGTTTACCGTGCTCATCATGACGTTTATGGTGTGCCTGGATTCGACCGTCGTGACCGTGGCGTTGCCCGTGATGCAAAAGGAGCTGGGCGTGGGCCTCGATCGCATTCAGCTGGTGAGTTCGGTGTACCTGCTTGCGACATGCGTGGCTATGCTGCCGTTTGGCCGCCTGGGCGACGTGCGCGGCAAGGTGAATGTGTTCCAGCTGGGCGTCATCGTCTTTACGGTCGGCTCGCTGCTTTGTGGCCTTTCGGCCTCGCTCGAGGTTCTTATTCTGGCACGTATTGTTCAGGGCGTCGGTTGCGCGGCGGCCATGGCCAACAACATGGGTATCATCACCGAGTCGTTTCCGGCGCGCGAACGCGGTCGTGCTATGGGTATTCTCGCGACCTTCGTGGCCCTCGGCATGATGTGTGGCCCCGTGCTCGGCGGCATGCTGGTGGCAAGCTTTCCCTGGGAGAGCATCTTCCTCATCAACCTGCCCATTGGCGTGATCTCGTTTATCGTGGGACTCTACACGCTGCCGCATGTTAGGCCAGAGGCCGGCGAACGTCCCATGCCCCTTGCCGAGGCCGCTCGTCGCTGCTTTGCAAATTCGGCCTTCACCATCAACCTTGCCTGCATGCTCATCGTGTTCGTTGGCATTGGCGCATCCGAGTTTATTCTTCCGTTCTATTTTCAGGACGCCCACGGATTTGGTTCTGACATTTCCGGCCTGCTCTTTTTGGCACTACCAATGGTGAATGCCTTTATCGGTCCGCTATCGGGTACGGTTTCGGACCGTGTTGGCTGCGAGGGCCCCACGGCGGTCGGCCTGGGCGTGTACGTGTGCGGTCTTTTTGCGGTAAGCACGCTCGACGAGCACTCTTCCATCCCCGTGATCGTGTGCTGCGTCGCATTTATGTCGTGCGGTACGTCGATTTTCCAGAGCCCCAACAACTCGCTGTACATGGGCTCGGCTCCGCGCGAAGCGCTCGGTTTTGCGGGCAGCTTGGGCAGTTTGGCGCGCTATGCCGGCATGGCACTCGGCATTACGGTGGCATCGAATATCCTGTATGGGCAGATGAGCGTGGCGATGGGCGAGGCCGTGACCAGTTTTGTTGCAGGACGTCCGGATGTGTTCCTGTTTGGTTTCCGTTCGGTGTTCTATGTGTTGATGGCTGTGGCCGCTGTGGGCTTTGCGCTTGCCATGGTGCGTTTGGTGAAGATGCGCGCCCGCCATTAGCTTGTGGTGGCAGGCTTGCCACGAATCGGGCCTATTTACTGGTCTTGCAGCTTTATGGTGCGATGTGGCTTGTGGGGCGGGCGGGGGTCGGTCCGTGGTAGACTATCGAACAACGTTTATTAATCGCGCGGTATCGTTGCCGCGAGAAGGGGTTGCGCCATGCAGGAGCTTGAGGATCGTATTCGCCATGACGGCATCGTAAAGGCCGGTAACGTCCTTAAGGTTGATGCCTTCCTCAACCACCAGTGCGACGTTGAGCTGTTCGACCACATGGGTGCCGAGTGGGCCCGTCTGTTCGAGGGTGTCGAGATCAACAAGATCTTGACGATCGAGGCTTCGGGCATTGGCATGGCTTGCATCGCAGCTCAGCATTTTGGCGGCGTGCCGGTGGTCTTTGCCAAGAAGGCCCAGTCCATCAACCTTGACGGCGAGCAATATGCCACGACCATCTACTCCTTTACCAAGCAGAAGGAGTATCCGGTCATCGTTGGCAAGCGCTTTCTGTCCGAGGGCGACAAGGTCCTGATTATCGACGACTTTTTGGCCAACGGCTGCGCGCTCGAGGGTCTTATCAAGATTTGTGAGGCTGCGGGTGCCGAGGTTGCCGGCATCGGCATCGCTGTGGAGAAGGGTTTCCAGGGCGGTGGCGATAAGCTCCGCGAGCGCGGCTTCCGCGTTGAGAGCCTGGCCCGTATCGCCGATATGGACTGCGAGACCGGCGAGATCACCTTCGCCTAGGCGCGCAACACAAGCGATTGGTATGCGATGTGACAAAGGGACTGTCCCTTTGTCACATTTTTTGTATGAGGGGAGGTGTTGATATGGATGAGAATGAGATGGGATGGCGCGAGTATGCGCGCTATGCCGAGATGTCGGCCGAGGAGTTGGCGCGCGATTGCGAGGTGCAGGTGTTTCGCGCGACGGGTCCGGGCGGACAAGGCGTCAACACGACGGACTCGGCGGTGCGCATGAAACATGTCCCTTCGGGAATTACCGTGACGGCGCGCGAGAGCCGCAGCCAGTTTCAGAACCGTAGCTGCTGTCTGCGTAAGCTGAGGGCAGAGCTTGAGCGTCGTGGCCGTCCGCCGCGCCGACGCGTAAAGACCAAGGTGCCTCAGCGCTCTCGCCAGCGCACGCTCAACGACAAACACTTCAACGCCATTAAAAAGGCCAACCGTCGCAAACCGGGCAGCGACGAATAGCCTTCTCATAAGTTGCGGTGAAATAGAGACTGTTTTGCGGCTTTAGCTGCATAAGCAGTCCCTATTTCACCGCAACTTAGGGATGGCTAGTGGGTGGGGTGCCAGACTTGGAGGGCACCGGGTAGGATGTCGACTTCGATGCGCGAGGCGACAACGGGCTCGCCGTCGGCCTGGATGGGGTAGTCGGGCTCCTCAAAGGTGAGCTCGGCATGGTGGCAGCGGCGCATGCGGACCGGCGGCAACTTGGTGTGGTGGCCGTCCTTGGCCGAAAGGAACATAGGCAGGGCGACCGCACGAGGGACGGGGCCGCAGGCGTAGCAGACGTCGAGTATGCCGTCGCAGGGGTCAGCGTCGGGACAGATGCGATAGCCCGAGCCATAGGTAGGACCCAGCTGGATGGCCATGATAATCGCCCTTACGCGCTCGGCGGGCGCACCGTCAAAACTCACTGTCATGGGATAGTTGCGGTAGCGCAGACCAAACTGCTCAAGTCCCGAGAGGGTGTAGAGCGGAGCGCCCGTCAAGCCCATCTTTTTGCGCAGCTCGGTGGTGCCAAGGCCGATGGCGGCATCGATGCCGACCGAAAGCGTCTGGTCGTAGTACTCAACGGCAGCCTCGCCGCTGCCGCTCGCAGGGCTCCACGAGCGAATGCGCCCGATGTCCTGACGCTGCCGACGACTTAATAGGTGTAGATCTCGGTGGTCGCAGTATCATTAA
>CABSYS010000003.1:0-20796 GCA_902482045.1 uncultured Collinsella sp. | reverse complement strand
GGAGATGTGTATAAGAGACAGCCCTCAAGGATTTCTGGAAGGATTTCCTGGTGAGCGGTCTGTTTGTGCTGGCCGCCATCGTTGCCATCTTTGCGTGCCTGGCCTGGTTTGCCGCGAACAATCGAGTGAGCGCCACGGGGAGCACGATTGGGGCGAAGGGCCCGCGGTTTGTGCTCTCGGGAACGCAGGGCGGCGCGGCGGGCAAGTACGACGCTCGGGACAACTACGCGTCGGACAGTACAAGCCTTGCCGTGAACAATCTTTTCAACCTCAATAACATGAGTGCCGATGGCAGTCTCTCTCCGGGGTCGGCCGGTCAGCTTCAGCTCAACGTCAAGCCGCTCTGCAATGACCTGCACGATATTACGGTGGAGATGACCTGGGAGATTTCCGTCCAGACGAGCGTTGCAGGCACGGGCTCCGTCGCGGACGCATCGAAAAACGAAGAGATTATCAACTCGCTTAAGGATCTGGTGCGCGGACACATCTTGTTTTTCCAGGACAAAGACGACTCCGGCTTTTACTCGAATCCGCTGGTCCCCACGACCACCACGGTGACTCAGGACGGGGCCAGCGTTACCGTCATTACGCAGAGGTTTACCATCCCGGCGTCGAGCTTTTGTCCTGAGAGCTCAAATAGCACGACCGAAACCGTACCCAAAACCCTCTACTGGATTTGGCCGGAGCAGTTCAAGAGCTATGTTCGCACGGGCAACGCCGGCTACGGTGGCAACCTTTTTGCGAGCGCGGACGTCGCCGCGGGATACGCAGCCCTCGTCGGCGACATCAACAGTAACCGCGCGCGCTATTTCCGCGCCGATAGCACGAGCGTTCCGGGCCAGGCGCCCAGCGAGGTTCCGACTGTCGAGGCCGGCATGTCCTCTGCGGGTGTGGAAGCCTGCGCCGGCTATTACAACAACGCCGACGAGGTTATTGGCAAGAACATCAAGTACATTCGCGTGCGCTTTACCGCCAAGGAGGCGGATAAATAAATGGACGAGCAGCTTAACGCCCGCGAGCAGGGCGATATCAAGCACAACGAAGAAGTGGTGAACTCCGGCGGCGACGGGTTCGGCTCGCACGGCGAAGCGCGTCCGGTTGGCCGCATCGAGCGCATCGAGACTTGGGTGAGCGGCCACCGTCGCGAATCCCTGGCCATCATGGGCCTGGTGGCTGTGCTTCTCGTGGTGCTGGGGCTGACGCTCGGATGGTTTGTCGATGCCAATCGCGGCTCCACCGTTGGCAAGATCAAGGAGCCGGCGGAGCTCAAAGTGCTGGGGCCCAACGCTACGGCAACGGAGCAGATCGATCTGAGCTACAACCCCAAATACGGCGATACCAAGACCGACAACACGGTAACGCTCAAGCGCCCGTTTTGCGTGCAGACGGGCGGCGATGGCTTTGAGCTGCAGCTTGCGAATACGACCAACATTAAAGGTCTTACTATCGAGCTGTATAAGGCCGAGGATGCGGGTCTGGGTGATACAGTCGACGTGAGCGGCACCGCAGGCGGCAAATCTTATAGCTGGAAAGCAACCGGAGAGAACCTGCTGACGAGCTTCGAATATATCAACAAGGCGAACGACGACCTGGCTACCGAGCCGGCCACCGGCGCAAACGACCCTACATTCAAGGACTACCAAAGCGTCCAGCGCAACGCACGCCCGCTCTATCGTTTCAAGGCGTTCGACAAAGGCGAGCTCAACGCCAAGACGCTCGACGGCTCGACTGGCAAGGACACACTCAACTTTATCATCAAGCTTTCGTGGGACGAGAGTGCCAAAGAGACTGACGTGATTTACCTGATCGCGCGCAACACGAGCGGTAAGTAGGAGAGGGGGCGTACATGGAGAAGCAAGAGAAGCAACAGGATGCCGAGCGCGAGCAGCTGGCGAAAACCAAAAGCCTAGTTAAGAACAAGCTGGTTGTGGCGGCAATCGCACTTGTTTGTGCCGTGGCGCTCGTGACGGGTGGCTACTTTACCTATTCCGCCTACACCGCCAACGGATTTCTTAAGTCCGTCGCCGCGACGGGCACCGCGCAGAGCCTGTTTGCGAGCGACCTACTCACGGGCTATATGAGTACACCCAGCAGCGACGAGCTCGACCGTGCCCAGCGCTCCGTTACGGTGTATCCCAGCAGCGGACAGTGCAACTTCACCTTTAGCATCTACAACTATTTGCTGAGCAACAGCAACTTCTGCAACGACAAAAACGTGACGTACACCTTAACGGTCGAGGGGCATGGGCTCGATGGTGCCACGTGGAGTTATGCGCCTCAACCCTCCGGTAACGTTACGCTTCCGGAGAATCAGCCTACCAAAAACGACTACACCGTGACGTTCCCTGAGGACAAGTTGGGGCATGTCTACTTTGTGATTAAGGCCGCGGTCGTTTCGAAGGAGAGCCCCGGCACCGAGCTCACCTGTCTGGCGGCGAAAGTCGTGCCGTCAAAGAAGGCCGAGGTCAAGACTGCTGCGGTTGAGGGCGCGCTTGTTGATGAGGCTGGTACGTTTGCTCATTATGCTGCGTACAACTACCGCGTGACGGTCACGGGCGCACCAGCGAACGTCACGCTCACGTGGGGGGAGAACGTGGAAATCGACCCGTTCTTCGAGACCAACCATGGTGTGACGGCGGATAAAACAAATCACACGGTTACGTTCACCATGGAGCCTGGCTCGATGATCGTCAACTTTTACCGAGCGGACGGCAAAACGCCTGATGTCTGGGGTGACCTGGGCATTCACGTGAGCGGAACTACCCAAACAGACACGACGAAGACTCAATAACTCTGGAAGCAGAGTTTTTAGGATAAGAGGTACGGTATCGATGAGAACGGCAAAGCGCATACTCGCAGAGTTCATGACGGTGGTCATGGTGCTCCAGGCATGCTCGCCCACGGTGGCTGCCGTGGCGGCAGGCTGGCAGAACATCTCGAGCGAGATTGCCGCCGCGACTGCGAAGGCATCGGACACTGCTGAGAGCGGTGAGACCAAGAGCGATGTCACGACCGGGTCTGGGTCGAGTGATGCTGGTGCAGCGGGTGACGGTGCCCAGGATGGTGCTGCGAAGGGCGACGCTGCAACGGGCGGTGCCGTCGATAGCGCCGCGGGTTCCGATCCCGCGGGCGACCAGACGGAAGGCGATGGTACTGCTGGGGATGCTGCCGCTGACGATGTCGAGCAAGATGCCGATACTGAATCTTCGGAAAACGCTGCGGCCCAGGCGAATGCGACGATTACAAATCTGGATGATCTTGCCAAGCTGCTCAAAAAAATGGTGCGCAAAACATCGATCTTAAAGAAGATAACAGTGGAATCAAAAGCTTTGAAGTTACTAATTCGGCAGCGTTTGCTATCCTGTCTAACGCTGATGCACAGTTTTACCATGACGCGCAAATTGGAATAAACTTCACGGGCGACCTCCCGGACCTCACCTCGAAGGACGAGAGTAAAACTCTGTCTTTCCAGGGCCTTGGCAGTGATGCCCATCCATTCGATGGCAAGATCTATGACGTAAAAGCGACCGGCGAGGATGACTCCGTCGAGCTTAAGACTGATCGGACGGTTTTTAATAGCCTCAAGCTGACTGGCCAAAACAATACAGTCAAGATAAAGTGGGTGGGCGCGACTAACTATAATGAGCCGATGGTCGCTTCAAAAATCAGCGGCGAGAACATGACGCTCAACGCGACGGTTGACATCGTTGATTCCGTGGGCGCCGATACGAGCAATGATAAGACTTCCGCCCTGACGGCACCCCTCCTGGGCGAGACGACGGGCGACCTGACTGTTGACGTCACTTATCGTCTCACCGGTTCCCGCAAGAACCTCAACGTAAGTGCGGCGGGCAACGTGGGCCTTCTTGCGAATACGGTCAAGGACGGAACCTTCACCGTGAAATCCGTTAAGTTTCCAGTGGACCTGGTTGGGAATGGTGCCGTCACGACAAGTTCCGACAATGCCGGCCTGCTTGTAGGCGAGGTCAAGGACGGTGCGACCCTGAGCATCGGCACTCTGGAAAACGTTCCCACCGCCACCGTCCAGTCCACGAACGGCTCCGCCGGTGGCGTTGTAGGCCTCGTCGGTTCGAGCACGGGCGCCACAGTCAATGTCACGAAGGCTCTCGACCTGCGCGCGCTCACCGTCAAAGGTACCACCGCCAGCGGCGGTCTTATCGGTAAGGTTACCAACCTCGCGCTCGGCATTACTAATGATGCAACGATTAAGCCGGCACGCAACGTCGGCGATGAAAACAGCGCCTGCTCTGGCGGTGTTATCGGCGACGCGAGCTTTGCGCGAGAGTTTACCGTTAAGCCCAATATGTTCGACCTGGGCGAGCTTGTGACGCTTGGCGCATCGCAACGCGCCGGCGCCCTCTTTGGCGTGGCCGATATTTCTAATGGCGACATCGTGGTGCAAGGCGGAACGTATAAGAGCAAACTCACCTTACCGGAAAAATTAGCGTCAACGGCAGCTACGGTGGCCTTGTCGGTAAGGTGTTTGCGACGGCTAAGGGCGTCGATGAGGCGCTGCGCGCTTTTGTGGTCCAAAAGGACGAAGATCAGAATAGGTGCACGATCGAGTTTAACCTCGCGGGCGGGCTGTCCGATGCCGGCGGCGCTGTCGGCTATGTTGGTGATAGCACGCTTTCCAATTCACAGCCTGTCGCCGTTGTGCTCGACGGCGTGACGGTTGCGTGCAAGGGAGATGCTTCGGCGCGAGCGAACACTGGAAAGTTCGGTGGCGCCGCGGGCGTTGTCGACAAGCGTAACGTCCTTGACGTGCGAGATTTCAAACCTACAAGCGATAATCCTATCGGTAAGGCGCAAAGCAACCGTGCCGCGGGAATTGCGGGCTCCGCGTGGAATGCTGTTATCAAATTCAGCGGCATCACGGACCTGTCGGGCGCAAGTTTTGCCGAAAACAGCACGACGGGCCAGCTCGTATACGAGAACTACAACGCTCTGATTTTTGCTGTCGGCGATGGCTCTGGCGACAAATTGAACGATCAAGGCGCTACGGGCTGGATATTCAAGCGTAGCAGCACGGCCTCAAAGACAGACGACATCGCGACCTGTGGCGAGGTCATTCGCTTGGGAAAAGGCCTGGGCAATAGTTTTATTACGCTTGACCCCAGCACTCACAAACTGACCTGGCCGGCGCCGTTGACACTGACTAACGGTGCCTACACCCTAACCTCAGTTGAGGATTTCGCCAAACTTGCGATTACCTGGCAGACCAACGGCTGCTACTCCTTGGTCGACGGCGTTACCGAAAACAACCTTAACGTCTTGCAGTCCTCGACCATTACGGTGAACGACACTATTGATCTCAAGGGCACGGGCCTGACGGGTTTCACGCAGGATCGTGCAGACGGCTCGCAAGTTTTCTCGGGAACGTTGAACGGTGGCGGCACAATTAACCTTGCCGTCGGCGAACCGTACGGTGTGCGCGACAATAACAAAGCAAGCGAGGGCAACGGCAAAATTTACCGTCATGGCCGTCTAGGCTTGTTCGCGGCCGTCAACGGCGCAACTGTCTCCAACGTCAAAATCGCCGGCTCCATGAAATTCGACAATCAGTCGAATGTTGATGCCGGTGCGCTAGCAGGCGTAAAAGTTGGTGGCGACATGTCGTTGGCTTCTGCGACATTTAGCGCTGAGATCGAATACGAAAGCACCAACGGAAACAACTATACACATGTTGGCAGCGTATTCGGCGGCATGTCTGGCGCGGGCTCGCTAAAGATTGGAAGTCGCGAGTCCTCTTCGGCCATAAATGCGAATATTGTTTCGAACGCACTAGAGCGTGGGACAACCTGTGTCGGCGGAGCCATCGGCTACGTTGATAGCGACTGCGTTCCTTCTGACGCCGGAAAGACCGTTGAAGTTGACGGTCTAACCATCTCAGGGTCGATTGCCATTAATCAAGGATCGTCAAAAACATACGCAGGCGGCTTTATCGGCAAAATCTCGCAAGGTGGGGTTTCTAAAGAAACGGGTGTCTTGACGTCGGTGAAACAAGTTGAGATTACCAAGATTGATTTCGTAAACTTTAAACTCGAGACAGCCGGTAAAAGCGCCATCAACTCTGCTGGCCTCCTCGGATATAGCTGGGCCGGTGCTGAGGTAACGCTCGGTGACGCTTCAGTCAACAAGGACGATAATAGCTATGCAATTACAACAAGTGGTTCAAGCGTAAGCTCGGCTACTGCCACCGAGTTTGGCGGTCTCGTATACGCCGCCAGCGGCCACTGGGTTATCAATGATTACGCCCTCAATTTGTCGGGCGTTACTTTAAGTGCTCCCAAGGCGAATACGTTTGGCATGCTTGTTTGTCGCGCTGGCAGCGGTGTCTCCAGCGCCGTTGAATCCCTGGCTGGACTCTATCTTGAGAATAGGGCGCCATGGGTTACTGCGTATGTTGTTAATACGAACAAAGATGCCATTACAACGCAAGCGACGGTATTTGATGAATGGGTCGCTGATGGATGCCAGCCTGGAAAGGCGGTCGATGACTGCGGGGTAAACGGCGTTGTTTCGCTGCACACTCAAGAGGAAAAGCTGCACATGACCGATAGTGACGGTGCGCGCAATTCATACGAGAACCGCACCGTGTACGGTAACCAGCACCAAGCCAATGGATTGGTGCGCTATTACTACAATCTTGACCGCGCCGTTGCGGATATCAAACGATCCGGGATATCAAAAGATAAAACGGATTTTATTACGAAGCCCCAGGAGCTCCTTGTGTGGAGTGTAAGCTGGTATGCGCCCAAGGCTCTCAGGCCTTATGTTTGGAGTGGCGAGGACAGCCCGTTGCTCTGCTATGGCATAGGGCGCATTGGCGCGTGGGACAACGATATTCAGTTGGACATGACGGGTTATAGTTACTATCCAATCGATATTACTGGCATGAACGCTGTTGTTCGTCGCTCGATAATTAAGTTTTGTTTTAGCGATATCAATAAAAAAGAGAGAAAGAATAAACAAAACTCCCAGTCCTCACAGCATATGAATATGCACGCGGGCCTGTTTAGTAGCTATTCCGGTTCAAACAGTGTAACGATTCACAGTGTGACCCTACAAGGATCTATTGGCTCGGCTAGTGGTGGAACCGGCGTGCTGTTTACCAAATTTGTAAAGGGAGATAGTAAGGGTGCGGCTAAGGTCGAAATCAAAGACCTTACTCTCGACGGCATTAAGGTGGACGGAGCCAAAGACGCGACGTACGCACCCTTGCTTATCAACCAGTTGTCCTCCAAAACAAGCCTAACGGTAAGGGGAGGATATAAAGCCGACGGTAAACCTACAACTGGCACAGTCCAGGGCATTACCGTGAAGCCGGACTCGTACGAAGCAGGAGAAAAGGCGGCAACGAGCCTATTCGGCAATCTTGGCTACGAGAAGGCCGAGATGGTAACGGCCAACTTCCAGGACATAACGGTTCCGTCTTCTAAAACGGACGGTATCTTTACTCACGCAAGCTTACTTGAGAGCTTTGCCTACGACGGTACTAAATCCGGTTCGTCGGCGAGCTATATTTTCTACAGCAAAAAGCACAAAGAAGAGGATTCGAGTTTTACGTACTTCGAGCCGACGTATGGTGCCGAAATTGATATGAAGGGTAACGACAGCGAGTACGAGGGCCAACAGTGCTGGTACAACGATAAAAAAGGCTACTTGACCGACGATAACTTGGTAACCGATGGTTCGATTACGGCAAATGAGGATACCCCTCAGTTTGCGAATAAATACCTTCCGTATGTTTATAAATCGAAGAAGGGTGCGGGCGAGCACGCTCACGATACATTCCATGAGATTAAGGTCAACCAGCGCGTCTCGAACTTGCTTACGGGATGCGGTACCTATGGCGACCCGTATACGTTGACGAATGCAGCGGAGGTCGTAACTGTCGCAAACTATATAAACGGAAAAGAGTCCGCTGCAGACGGTTGGCAGATTGCAGTTATCGACAATCAAGAAAACCTCTGTACACGTCGTAAAGATGGCGCGAAGGATTATGAATTAATTTATGAGTACAAGCGGTCGCAGGGCAGCTGGGTATGCACTACCGATTCTAGTAAGACGCTGTCGAACGACACTATGCATAGCTATATCCAGAGCGCCTATTACAGCATTGAGCCTGCGGATAGCAAGACGGAGAAGCTGAATTATATTGAGCTTGACGGAAACGGCTTTAAGGGATTTGGCAACAAAGACAATCCCTTCTGCGGCGTTATCGTGGGTAATCTCAAGCAGGGTCTCGGTAAGGCGACGCTCAAGATAGTGAAGAAGACCCGTACGATTTCTGGTTTGATTCCATATAGCTATGGCTGCGTTGTTAATAACCTGAATGTTGAATATTCAGGCAGCAGCGCTGCAATGGGTTCCAATGACATTTCGTACACCGAAAGTAGCGATGGTATCCCGGCATCGTTCTTTGGCGGCATTTTTGGCTGCATTCTTGGCGGCGACAACATTATTGATGGTGTAACGATTAGCTCGGATGGCTTTACTGTTGCAGGTGATGGCACCAAGGCAAAGGCATATCTTGTTCCTGTCGGTGGCTACGTTGGTGCCATTACGGGCGGCGGCGTGATCTTCCGCCATATGTCGGGGACATCTTGGCGAGCTGGAACCAAGACAAAGTTCAAAAGTGCTGGTGAAGGCGGCGGCAACTACCAGCTGTACGACAACCCTTACGTTGGTCGCGTGATTGATGGCTACGCCTTTAGCGAGGGCTGCCATATCGAAAACGGTGACGCTAACTACCAGATAAATGAGCTCGTGGACAAAGACATGCCTTGCGTTACCGCTACGGCGGCAAGCGACGGCACAGCCGCCCAGGTTATGCCGACAAGTCCGCAGGGCCTGCTGGTGCTTTCGGCCATCATCAACTCGGGCGCCGCATCGGGTGGTGTTTCGTTGGCCTATGAGGGGAGCACGCACGATACGAAAACCTTCTATAAGTTTGGCAACGAGCGATACGGCAAGGCTCGAAACGCTACGTATGAGCATGTGGGAAAACTTGCTGTTGCCGACGATGATTTTATGCAGTCGATTGCCGATGACCAAATGGCCCCCGGTTTCGCGGCAGATAGTTCGAATTCGCCATACTTGGTTAATAGCTATGCCAATGCTGCGACGGGCTTACTTTGTGCGTCCTCGGGCATCGAACTGCAACTGACGCTTAACGATAAGTACGATATGACCAGCTACGGAAGGGGCTTTACGGGCCTCTCGGGACGCTATGTCTCAAATGCATGCGCATCTAGCACGGGCATCAATCGCGATTGCATCGTGCCTCGCATCGCCTGCATCAACGGCAACGGCGCAACAATTAAGGTCGGTAGCAAACAAGGCAGCAAGGTTTATGGGGTCAAGGAGTACACCGACGACGATTATAAGGTTGCCGGTGTCGGTGCTTTGTTTAGCACGGTGTCGTTTACCTCGAACAGTGCTTTGGGCAACACTGCTACAGGTATGGTCACAGACCTGAAATTTGAGGACTGCGACGTCGAGTTGACGACCATCAAGGCCAACAAAGATGACGACGGGCAAGGTGGAGACAAGGTCGGCGTTGGTCTTCTGGCCGGCGTGACGGCAAACGAAGATGGTGGCGTTTCTGGCGTTTACCGCAAGGTGACCATGGATGGCTGTAAGGTTGCCGGCGCTAAAAACGTCGGCGGTCTGTTGGGCAGCTCCGGTTATTGCAGTAGGAGTACGGCAACCAATTCGACGTCGGAGATGGTCGCAAAGCGTAGAACGGTGTCTCCGGTCAAGCTGTACGATTGCTCTTATACCGGTATGGATGTGACGGGTTACCTTAACGTTGGTGGTTATGTTGGAGCCATGGACGAGGGGACGAAGTGCGGCATTTGGGTGACGACCCCGGAAAATGCAACGGTTGCTTCAAATTCAACTGTGACGGGAAAATCTCCGAGCGCACATATCGGCGGCGCCTTCGGCTGGACGAAAGATTCGGTGTCTGTTAATGCGAAGATGGATTCCAAGGAGTTGGAAACAACAAATGATGTAATAGTCTCAAATGTGACGGTAAAAGCTGATTTCACGAACGCTGGAAGCTATATGGGCGTAGGCGGTTTAATTGGAAGAGCTGACTACGGAATTATTTCGATTGGTAACCTTTCGGTTACTTCTGATCAAGGATGCTATATCGGAAACACATCGACGGATAGAGGCAACCTGTCGAACGCTGGCGGCGTCATCGGTTTCGTTAATAGTAGGACCTACTGCAAATATTGGTTTAATGGCTGCACGGTTAGGGGACTGCGGCTCTCGATGAGTGGCGTTATGGGCGGCGTATTAGGCTACTTTTGGAGCACTCAAAGCGTGACCTATGACAATATAACGGTCGAAGACCTTGTGTTTGACGGTCAGTATGTTGGAGGTTTGACGGGACGATACCTGAATAGCGTCGATGTGTCTGCTTCTAATATCAAAGTTGCCTCCAACGCATTCCAACAGGCCAATTCTGGTGGTATATCGGGAGAGGGCAAGGGAAAGTTCCATCTCGCCAACGTGCTGCTCGATAGCAATACGTTCAATAATAAAGACCAGCAGGGTATTCTGTTTGGCCGCGTCGATACGAACAATCTTGGCGGCTACGAGCTGTATGCCGCCGGCGTATCCGTGAAGCTCGTCGAAGGCCAAACCAACGCGTCCATGCCCGCGTTGATCCGTGCGAGCGATAACAGCAGGATCGGCGAGGTCAATATGAAGTCGTATGTTGCGTTTGGTAACTATGAAGACACGCCTGCTGCGCCGGGAGAGGGCAAAACGCTGTATGGCGCTGATGCCGCAAGCGCGACTGCCGCCGTCTCGCCTTACGTGACTACAAGCCCGGTGAGCTGGCTTTCGGTTCAAACTGCCTCTGGCGATGCCGGACAGACTCGTTATCTGTTCGGCGACGGCGCCCCTTTCGAAATCGAGCCGAACATCCCGCGCGACACCGCGGCAGACATCCTGAGCGAGGCAGGCAAAAACGTTTCTGGCCGCTATACCTACAACAATATCGGTGGCATCAAAGATAACGGCGCTTATCAAAATAGCTCGAGCTATGTCGCTGAGTCCAGTACGTTCAACGACAATAGCGGCAATAGCATCGCACCGGATTTCCTCGTTTTGGTGATCTCTGGCGCCGACAACACGACGGTCAAGAGCTATCTAAATATCATCACGAACGGTGGCTTCTCCGACGCCTGCAGATTGAATAACGAGAACGGCACCAATGCGCACGTAACGGCCAAGGCGGAGGTGTTCCAGCTCAAGAACGGTGTGTTCGTTAAGGATGAAGAGGCATCGAACAATCCCACGCTTCGTGTGGTGAACAACGGCAAGAAGAATATGTCGTTTAGCCCAAGCTCCGATTGGGATAACGGCAAGGGTCGTTTTACGCTCCTGACCGTTACCTTTAGCGAGGCTGGTCAGAGCTATAACGTTCAGGTGCCGATTATCGTTAAGCGCAAGCTTGAGATTGATTTCACCGCAACGTATGACTATGGCACCAACTTTAAGGAGAGCAATTACGCCAACCTCGGGGATGGCGACCACGTGCTTACGAGCTTTGGCGAGCCGATGACGGGTTTGCTTACCTGGACATACAATTCTGCCAATGGGACTGAAGTCGACTTTGGCTGGGACAGCTACATGGCTGCCGGTGGCTCGATGAAGGGACTCGGCAAGAGTATCTGTTTCGAGGGTTCCAGGGGCACGCTGCCGCAAGGCACTCAACTCACGCTCGTCGATGCGAACGTTGACGGTAAGGCTGGCGGCAGGGAGTATCACTACGAGGTAGGCGAAGGCGGCGCAACGAGCGTTTCGCTGAGCGGAAACGACGGCTTTAAGGATTCTTCAGATCCAGCCAAAGCATATCAGGAGCGATGGCTGAGCGAGATCTTGGGTGTGAAGGCCACAGAAGACGATGACGGCGCATGGGTTGTATGTAACAACGAAGCGGACGCGACCGCGAAGGCGAAACTCGGAGATACGTGGAAGCTTTTTAAGGCCGCGGGCGCTGACGTTTCCGGCGACCAGCGCTATGCGCTAACGGTGCCAAAGGATAAGAACGGCAACGAGCAACGTGCGTCGGAGAGTGTCTATCTGGTTGTCAACGTGCCCAAGCCCTCCGTCGACGGGACGCGGGCCAACATCAACGGCTTTACGGGTACGTCTATTGACCCAGGTTCTTCGGGTAACCGCATATCTTGTAGTCTGCATCACGTTTTACGTGCCAATGGCCATAACGATAGCCATAACAATACGGCATCGACCTACGGCATCTTGTCCAATTACGGGCAGGAAGTTAACGACGGGAAGTCGGAGGCACGCACTCCGGTTTCGAAGTCGGCGGACGGCGCTGCCTACGTTCTCTCTCTTGACGTTACCGACACGATTACGTTTAACCCGAGTCAAAACTATGCCGACTCGGACTCGCTGTTCTATCAGCTCGATACGTCGCTGTGCAAGTATGGCGCCAACGACAACCTAACAGGAGTGAGCAGTTTCCCGAGTGGCACCTCGGCGATCGCCGAGTTCTACGTTGCCATCGGCGATCAGAACTATAGGTGGAATGGCAACGATTGGGAGACGTGTGACGCTTCGACGCCTGCGTTTACGCAGACTGTGATGGATACGGGCAATGACTCACTGAAGCTCATGCTCGACCATGACCTTGCTGGAATCCGCAAGCGTGCAACGGGCGGATCTTTTACCGTGCGCACGGTTGTGGAAGAGATTCGCCTTACGCCAGACGGCTGCAACAAGGTTATCGCCCTGTCCCAGCAGTCTGGCGAGGACGCCTACACCAGGATGTCCTACACCGCTAAGCTTTCAACGCGTAAGGAAGGCCTTGATACCTCGAGCCTGACGCAGACGAAGCGCGGTCACGTCGGGTACTATCGCATGGACAAGGGTGATACGACCATTACGCTTTCGGCGCCGGAGAAGTCGCAGCTTGGCATTAACGTGGACGACCTTCGCCCGATTGCGAACGGCACGATAGGCCTGGGTGCCACGTATGAGCTGGGTGGGCTTAACAACGCTACCGAGGCAATCAAGAATGCCGATTCAGTTGTGTACACGCTCACGCTGCGACGCCGCAGCGGGATCGATGGCTCGTATGAGAGCGTAACGGATGATATCTCCAACTACGTAACAGTGACGGAGAGTAAGCTTGCCACGGTCAGCGACACTGGTAATGCGACTACTTTCACTGACACGAAGAAGGATGGTGCGTTTGGGACAAAGAACGGCGACACCACGTTTAATCTGCCCTTTACCGTTAAGGTCAACACGCAGGTGGAGCAGAGTGAACAGTTCTACGCGAACTATCGTCTGGTGATGACGGCGAGTCTGGTTAAGGGCGACGTGGCGAGCGCAGCGCCTCAATCGCCCGACTATGTCACATATACGCTCACAAGGGTGAACCTCAACGGCATCGATCACTAATTCCGAAGCCAACTAGCTTCGCAAGGGGGCGGCAACCACCCGGTTGCCGCCTCTATTTCTTGTTCGCTTGGCCGGCTTCTGCCCCAGCTACTCATCAGCTTTCCAACTTTCCACTTAACTTTCCACCTAAGGTGGAAAGCTGGAAAGTTAGGTGGAGAGTTGGAAAGTAAGTGGAAAGCTGACATGTTAGATGCGGGCTGAAGAGGGGTTAATAATTGCACAAACCATATCAGCCAAACAAAAAGATACCAATCTGGTTGGTAAAATACCGTCAATGAGCCGCGAGCCATCTAGCTGCGTAAATAAAACCTAAAGAACTGTTGTAAAGTAATGGCAAATACCCAGATGCCACCGTTGCGATTTTCAATTAACTGTTACGCGGGAACAGCAAAATGCTACTATCTAACATGCACGTAAGAAAGCAGATTAACGGTTAAGGCTAAGAAGTGGCAGGTATGTCGGAAGCAACTAGGACTCGCACGCATGCGCCCGAGGTTAGGCAGCGCGCCGTCGAGATCCTCCAAGAGGGGGTCGGTCACCGCGCCCTCGCCGCAAAGCTTGGCATTCCCCAGGCCACGGCTCGTCAGTGGGCCCGCGCATATGCCGTGGGCGGTGCCGACGCCGTGCTCAACGCGGGCGCTCGTCATCACACCTATTCGTACGACGTAAAGCTCGCCGTGGTTAAGGACCGTTTGGAAAACGGCCTGACGGTTCGCGAGGCCATGATCAAGCACAAGATTCCCAGCGAGTCTTCGGTCAAGGCTTGGTGCCGCCAGTATCGCGATGGCGGTGCCGACGCGCTTATCGATAAGCCGCGCGTAAAAAAGGCGGAATAGCGAACGAGATGGTGCGCCCACAGGGGGCGCATTTTTCTTGCCGCCCCTCTGCTCCAAAGCGGACGTGCCCTTACCCCGTACACCTAAAACTCCCCAGTTGACCGAAAACCTGCCGCCGCTACTCCTCAATTGAGCTATAACGTTAAACAATTGCAGCGTTTTTGCATGGGGGAGTGATGGTATGACGCTACTGTATTTCCTTACCCTGTTTCCGTTGGTACCGGCGCTGGGCATGCTGCTTGCGCGCGGTGACCGCGCCCGCGATGCGGTGGGGCTTGTAGGCTCCGGCATTATTATGGCGGTGACAGTTGTAGTCGCCGTCATGTTTTTTGGCACGGGTCCGCAGAGCTTTGAGGTTGCCCCCGGTACCTCGCATGTGCTCTCGATCATCAGCTCCGCCATCGATGTCATCCTGTGCGCCGTCATCCTGTACAACGCATGCAAATATAGGAACGCGCTCACCACGGTGCTCGGCATAGTCCAGCTGGTGGGCTCGCTCGCTTTTGCGGCCATGATGCTGCCCGCGGCCGAAGCCGTCACCGCAACGCCGCTCTACCTGGATTACATGAGCGTGATCATGGTGCTTGCCGTCGGCATCGTTGGCAGCCTAATCTGTGTGTACGCCCTGGGTTACATGAAGGACTTCCAGGCCCACGATGAGCACGAGGCAGCGCTGCGCGGGCAGACCGCGCCCGACCGTCGCCCGCAGTTCCTGGCGCTTATGTTCCTGTTCCTCTCGGCCATGTTCGTCATCGTGACGAGCGACAACCTTGAGTGGCTGTTCTGCGGCTGGGAAATCACCACCGTGTGCTCGTTCCTCATGATTGGCTACACGCGCACGCCCGAGGCCGTCAAGAACGCCTTCACCCAGATCATCCTCAACATGCTGGGCGGTATCGCGTTTTTGGCCGGACTCATGTATCTGCACGTTAACGGCATGCCGCTGACCATCTCGGGCATGATCGAGCTTTCCGGCGCCGGAACCGCGCAATCCGCGCTGCTGGTGATGCCGGTCATCCTGCTGTCGCTCGCCGCGCTCACCAAGGCCGCGCAGATGCCGTTCCACACGTGGCTGTTGGGCGCCATGGTTGCCCCCACGCCCACGAGCGCCCTGCTGCACTCGTCAACCATGGTCAAAGCCGGCGTGTTCCTGATGGTCAAGCTGAGCCCGCTCTATGCCATCTATCCCGTGACTGGCTTTATGGTCACGAGTGTGGGTGCCATCACGTTTTTGCTCGCTGCCCTCATGGCCATCTCGCAGAGCAACGCCAAACGTGTGCTCGCGTACTCCACCATTTCCAACTTGGGCCTCATCAGTGCCTGCCTGGGTGTCGGCGCGCCCGAGGCCGTGTGGGCCGCCATCTTCCTGATCTTGTTCCATACCGTGGCCAAGTCGCTGCTATTCCTGTGTGTGGGCACCGCCGAGCATCATATCGGCAGCCGCAATATCGAGGACATGGACGGTATGTTCAGCCGCATGCCGCACCTGACGCGTCTGATGATGCTGGGCATCATGGGTATGTTTGTGGCGCCGTTTGGCATGCTCGTGTCCAAGTGGGGCGCCCTGGTGGCGTTTGCGCAGACCGGCAACGTGCTCATGATCATGGTGCTGGCCTTCGGCTCGGCCGCGACGTTCTTCTTCTGGGGCAAGTGGCTTGCCAAGCTTTCGGGCGTCGATCCCACGGCTCAAAACGTTGAGGTCAATGTCCATAAGACCGAATGGATGGCGCTCAACACCATCGCCGCGCTACTGATTCTGTGCTGCGTGGCGTTCCCGGTTATCTCGAGCGGCCTGGTGTCGCCTTACTTGGCCATGGTGTTTGGCCGCGTGCCGTATGTTATTGGCAAGGACGCTATGTATCTGATGGTGGTTATCGTGGCGTTTATCGCCGTGGTGCTGCTGACGTCGTTCCGCGTGAGCAATAAGCCGCACGTCAACGTGTACCTTTCGGGCGTGGGAACCGACAAATATCGCCATTTCCGCGGCTCGATGGGACACGAGGTGAAGGCCGAAAAGCGCAATTGGTACTCGGAGGACGCCCTTGGCGAGAAGCGTATTGGCCCCGCGGGTAGCGTCGTGTGCTGCAGCATTATCGTGTTTGCGCTGCTGTGTTGCGCGTGGATTGGGCCCGATCGACTTGCCATGAGTGCGCCCTCGGTGCTGCGCGGCAAGTATTTCGAAGGCTCGGGCGTCGTGGGCATCTTTATTGGCACCGTGGCGTTTGCCTTGCTGGCGCCGCTTGTGGGCGGCCTGATCGACGGCGTTGACCGTAAGCTTTCGGCTCGCATGCAGGGCCGCGTGGGCCCGCGCTTGCTGCAGCCCTTCTACGACGTTGCCAAGCTGCTGCGCAAGGCCCCCGCCAGCGTAAATACCATGGACGATACCTATATGGCGTGCGCGCTCATCTTTACCGTCGTGGGCGGCGGTATCTTTGTGTCGGGCTCCAACACGCTGTTGTGCGCCTTTATGGTTACGCTCGCCGCGATCTTTGTGGTGTTGGCGTCTGCCTCGACGCAAAGCCCGTTTGCCCAGGTCGGCGCCGACCGCGAGCTGTTGCAGGTCATGAGTTACGAGCCCGCCGTTCTGCTGATGAGCGTGGGCCTGTACCTTGCCACCGACAGCTTCGATTCCATCGCCGTGACGGGGCAGTCGGCCCCCATCATCGTGTACAGCGCGCCCATTTTCCTCGCGCTACTCGCGGTGCTTACCATCAAGCTGCGCAAGTCGCCGTTTGACCTTTCGTACTCGCATCACGCGCATCAGGAGATCGTCCAGGGCGTCGCCACCGAGATGAGCGGCGGCACGCTGGCCAAGATGACCCTTATGCACTGGTGCGAGACCGTGCTGTTTTTGATGTGGGTGGGCATGTTCTTTGTTTGGGACAACCCGGTGAGCTGGGTCGTCGCCCTGGTCGTGATGGCTGCGACGTACTTTGTCGAGGTGCTGATCGACAACACCTTCGCACGCAGCACCTGGCGCAGCTGCTTTAAGCTCGGCTGGGGCGTGGCGCTGGTGTTTGGCCTGCTCAACCTTATGCCCATCCTCGTCGACGTGTTTATTTAGGAGGCGGCATCCATGGATCATAAAATGTCGCGCTCGCCGTGGGTTATTCATTACGACGGCTCGAGCTGCAACGGATGCGATATTGAGGTGTTGGCCTCGCTCACGCCGCTGTTCGATGCGGAGCGCTTTGGCGTGGTCAATACCGGCAACCCCAAGCATGCGGATATCTTTTTGGTGACGGGGTCGGTCAATGCCCAGAACCTGCCCGTCGTGCGCCAGATCTACAACCAGATGCTCGAGCCCAAGTGCGTGGTGGCGTGCGGAATTTGCGCGTGTTCGGGCGGCGTATTCCGCGATGCCTATAACGTGATCGGCGGCGTGGACCGCGCGATTCCCGTGGATGTGTACGCGCCCGGGTGCGCCATTCGCCCCGAGACCGTGATCGATGCCATCGTGGAGGCGTGCGGCATCCTGGACCAGAAGGAGGCCGTGATGCGCGCCGGCGGCGATCCGCTCACCGTGGGCGGCGCTGCTACCTGGGACGGTGGCGTTGAGCTGGGCGAGGACGGGTTTGTGGCTGCGGGGGCCGGTGACACGGCCGCCGCCGGTGACGCGCGTGCCGGGAAGTCCGCAGCGCCCGCCGCTGGCGACGTGCCTGCTGAGACGCCCGCCGCTGCAAAGGAGGCCGAGTAATGCAAAAGGCTATCTATATCACCGTCAGGATCGACGAGCTGTTGCCGCATGTCCAGGCGCTCAAGGGTGCCGGCGCGCGCTTTGTGCAGATGCATGCCGAGCGCTGTGTGGACGACGGATCGTATCGCCTGGTCTATACGTTTATCAACGTCCGCGCTGCGCAAGAGCAGATCGCGCGGGACGGAAACTATGCGATCGAGAACCTGGTGGTTGAGGGCATCGACCAGTGCCAGGAGATTCCGTCCATCAGCTCGTATTATCCGGCGGTATTTCCGTTTGAAAATGAGGCCCACGACCTATTTGGTCTTTCCATCACCGATATGCAGATTGACTTTAAGGGCTTTTTCTACCAGGTCTCGACCGCCGAGCCCATGAGTGTGATCACGCCCGAGGTGAAAGCCGCCCGCGAGAAAGCCATGAAGGTTCGTGCCGCCGCCGAGGCCAAGGCGCGCAAAGCCGCTGCCGAGAAGGCCGCTGCTGCCGCGGCCGCTGCGGAGGAGGGTGCCGCGGGCGCTGGCGATGCCGCGGGTGCTACTGTCGCTCAGCCCGCTGCGGCTGCCGGCTCCGATGCTCAGCACGATGAGGCTGCTGCGAAGGCCGCGCTCAAGGCCGCCGAGATGGAGGCAAAGCTCGCCGCCATGGATCCCGAGAAAGCGGCCAAGGTCCGCGCGGCGCTTGCCGCCAAGGTCGCCCGCGACAAGCAGAAAAAGGAGGCGTAAGGTCCATGGCACATCGCTCCGTTATTCCGTTTGGCCCGCAGCACCCGGTGCTGCCCGAGCCGCTTCATCTGGACCTGGTGATCGAGGACGACCGCGTCATCGAGGCAATTCCGCAGGTCGGCTTTGTGCACCGCGGACTCGAGAAGCTCACCGAAAAGCGCGACATGCACCAGTTTGGCTACATCGCCGAGCGCATCTGCGGCATCTGCGCCGTGGGTCACAGCTGCGGCTATGCCAGCGCCTGCGAGCGCATGCTTGACATCGAGGTGCCCGGCCGTGTGCAGTATATCCGCACCATTTTGCACGAGCTTTCGCGCATTCACTCGCATCTGCTGTGGTTGGGCCTGCTCGCCGATGCCTTTGGCTTCGAGGCGCTGTTCTATCGTTCGTGGACCCTGCGCGAGCAGATTCTCAAGATTTTTGAGAGTACCTGCGGCGGCCGCGTGATCCTTTCGATTAACGAGATCGGCGGCCTTAAGCACGATATCGAGGACTCCGAGCTGGCCGGCATTGTCCAGACGCTTGACGCCATGCGCCCCGACTACGAGGCCTTGGTGCATACGTTTTTGGACGACAATAGCTGCGGCGAGCGCCTGCATGGCGTGGGCGTGATCAGCAAGAAGGACGCGCTGGAGCTTTCGATGGTCGGCCCGTTTGGGCGCGCCTCGGGCGTGGATTACGACGTGCGCATGTTCGGTGACGGCGCCTATGCGGATCTGGCTGCGTTTGAGCCGATTGTTGCCACCGATGGCGATTGCTATGCCCGCTGCCAGGTGCGTTGTGCCGAGGTCACGCAGGCCATGGACATCATCAAGGAGCTTGTCGGCAAGATTCCGCACGACGGCATCGGCGGGCGCACCAAGCTCACGCCGGCCGACGGCGCGCGTGGCGAGGTTGTGATTGAGCAACCGCGTGGCGAGGCGTATTACTATGTACGCGGCAACGGCACCAAGAACCTGGACCGTTTCCGCGTGCGCACGCCGACGTCGCAAAACCTGGCAGGTCTGACGCATGCGCTGCAGGGCGTGCTCCTTGCTAGCGTGCCCATGATCATCCTGACCATCGACCCCTGCATTAGCTGCACGGAAAGGTAGGCGCGGCATGAGTTTACTGACATTTGCCAAGACGGCCTTGGGTTCTATGGTCAAGCGGCCGGTCACGGTGTGCTATCCGCAGGAGAAGCTGACGGCGCCCGAGCGCTTGCGCGGGCATATCGTCAATGACATGGACGTGTGCATCTGCTGCGGCATGTGCGCACGGCGTTGCCCGGCGGGCGCGCTTGCGGTCGATCGCAAGGGCGGAACGTGGTCGATCGACCCGTACGCCTGCGTGGTGTGCGGCGAGTGCGTCGAGAGCTGCCCCAAGCACTGCCTGACTATGGACACCGCCCGCACTCCAGTTGCGGCGAACAAGACTCCCACGGTAGAAACCAAGCCGGAATAGCTCTGGAATGGGGCTGGTATAGCGCTGGAATGGGGGCCGGCGAGGCAAAAATGCCCCGCCGGCCCCGCGCTTAAACGCGCGGTTGGGCCGCCACGAGCAAAACTATGCCGGTTTACGGGGCTGGATAGCGAACCTCCGACCATACAGAAAATTGCAAAAACAAAACCGCAGGTAGACAGCCTGCCGCTTTCCAAAAAATGAAGGTATGGATGAGGATTCCGACTTTAGCCCCGTAATCCGGCATAGTTTTGAAATGGCACCATATCAGTACCAGCCCCTGATCCCTCGGGGACGGAGGAAAACGGATCATTCTGGCCTTGCGAGGGCCGCTACGTGACCCGTCTGCCACGAAACGGGCCCATCTACTACGTTTAGGCCGCTACCCTCAACCATGGCGAACTACGCAAAAACAAAACCGCAGGTAGAACGCCTGCGGTTTTTCATGAAAAGCGGCTATGGTCGGGGGTATCGATTCAAACGTAGTAGATGGGCCGATTTCGTAGCGAGCACCACCAATTGATCCCCCGGAGACGGAGGAAAACGGATCATTTTGGCCTGTCGGCTCCGAGCCGCACCCGTTTTCCTGCGAAAACCCTCGTGTCTCAACTTTGGTGAGACATTTGTC
>CABSYS010000002.1:0-27937 GCA_902482045.1 uncultured Collinsella sp. | reverse complement strand
AGGGCGCCATCGACGGTTCCGACGCCAAGAACGCCGAAGCCATCAAGAAGCACTTTGTCGCCGTCTCCACCAACCTGGAGAAAGTTGCCGAGTTCGGCATCGACCCGGCCAACGCCTTCGGCTTCTGGAACTGGGTTGGCGGCCGCTATTCCGTTGACTCCGCCGTGGGCCTGTCGCTGATCGTCGTGCTCGGCCCCGAGCGCTTCCAGCAGTTCCTCGAGGGCTTCCACGCCATCGACGAGTACTTCTGCAACACGCCGCTCGAGAGCAACGCCGTCGCACTGATGGGCCTGCTCAACGTCTGGTACGTCAACTTCTTCGGCTCCAAGAGCCACGCCGTGCTTCCGTACTGCCAGTATCTGCACCGCTTCCCGGCCTACCTGCAGCAGCTCACCATGGAGTCCAACGGCAAACACGTCCGCTGGGACGGCAGCGCTGTGACCTCCGATACCGGTGAGATCTTCTGGGGCGAGCCCGGCACCAACGGCCAGCACGCCTTCTACCAGCTGCTGCACCAGGGCACCGTGGTGGTCCCGGCCGACTTTATCGCTTTCGCCAACACTGCCAACCCCGCAACCGACAGCGGCCAGGATGTCCACGAGCTGTTCCTGGGCAACTTCCTGGCCCAGACCAAGGCGCTCGCCTTTGGTAAGACGGCCGACGAGGTCCGCGCCGAGGGCACGCCCGAGCAGATCGTCCCGGCCCGCTGCTTTGAGGGTAACCGTCCGACGACCTCGATCTTTGGCGACACGCTGACCCCGTTCGCACTCGGCGAGCTCATCGCACTGTACGAGCACATCACGTTTGTCGAGGGCACGGTCTGGGGCATCGACTCCTACGACCAGTGGGGCGTTGAGCTGGGCAAGCAGCTTGCCAAGCAGATTACCCCGGCCTTCCACGACGACGCCGCCAAGGCCGAGCAGGACGCTTCGACCCAGGCGCTTATCGAGTTCTACCGCGCTCACCGTAAGTAGCCGCTGCTGTTAACGCATCGCGCCTTATAGTCAGGGGCCCGTATCCTATCGGATGCGGGCCCCTTTGCTTTGCCGTGGTCCCGGGGCGCACGGGCTTTTGGAACATCGCCGGGGCGTCGCGCGCTGCGAGAACCCTGCGCCTAGATCTCGGCCTCCGCTTGGCCTCGCTGCGCCTCGGGCAGCTCCCCGTAGAGCGGATGGTCTTCGAGCCTAAAGCGCTCGACCTGTTCGGGAGTGCGACCGCGTACAAAGAGCCACGAGCGATCAATCGGCGTCGCCATGAGCGTGCTGGGCAGCGCGTCGGCGCGGTCGGAAAACACCCGGGCACTCTCGGGATCCTGGAACGCCAGCACCAGATGCGTGTCGCAGTTGCCCATGATGGAGCGTGCGCGTGCCTCGCCATAGAGCGCATCGAGCTGGTTGGTCGACTGCAGCAGCAGCGTTGCCCAGATGTTGCGGCTTCGGATAATCGAGAGCACGTTGTCGATCTGGGGGATCTGCAGATTTGCGAAGTCATCGAGCATAAAGCGCACGGGCACGGGCAGGCTGCCGTCGGGCTGCCTATCGGCCTCACGAATGAGGCCCATAAACGCCTGCGAAATAAAAAGGCCGGTCAGCGGATCGAGATTGCGGTCAATATCGCTCACGGTTACAAACAGGACGCAGGGGGTGTGTCCCATGGAAGCGAAGTTTACCTGATGGCACTCACGATAGAGCTGTGCCGCACCGTCGAATCCCAGACACATGACCTTTTCGGCAAGGATGCCGACGATGCTCGCGTGCATGCGCTCGGCATTTTGCGTAATGGCGTAGCGCCGCCATAGCGAGAGGGCATAGCTTTGGGGGTCGGTCGTGATCAGGTCGTCAAACAATCGACCCGTGGCACCGTCCTGCAGGTGCTCGATCAGCTTGATGACCGAGCTGATCGTCTGCTCGTCGGCGGGTAGCTGTTCGGTGACGTAGGCGATAAGACACGACAGCAGGTTTGCCGCCGCATGATCCCAAAAAGGCTGGTTGTTGTCCTCGATGGGGCAGATGGCCTTTGCCACCGAGAGGATGTCCTGCTGGTTGGGCCTGCCGTCCGCCTTGCGGCGAATGTGCCTCAGGGGGTTGTAGCCGCAGCGCTCGATGCCGGGCGCAAGGGCCGGGACGGTGTTGAGGTCGGCGAAGTTGAGACATTGCACGCGGTAACCGTGGGCTGCCAGCACGGGTCCTACTTCGCGACAGAGCGTGCCTTTGGTGTCGAGCACGATGTAGCTTGCGTTCATTTGCAGTAGGTTGGGCTTGAGGACGTTTCGGGTCTTGCCGGCTCCCGAGGGGCCGATCACAAGTGCGTTGTTGTTGAGTCCCGTTTGGCGGGTGTCGCAGGAAAGCGTTCGATCCTTGGCGAGGATGGTGGACAATGCGGACTCAGATGCGGCGAGGCGGCTGGCGAGGTTAGACATGGGCGACCTCCTTGGTGGTCGAGAGGATTTCGTGGGCAAAGCCGAGCTCGACGGCGCGCTCGGCCGAAAGGTAGGTGTCTTTTGCAGTGAGGGACTGGATGCGCTTGGGCGTGAGACCGCTGCGGTCCGAGAGGATTTGCGTGAGGGTCTTGCGGGTCTGCATGAGACGCCGGCTGGTTTCCTGCAGCGCAAGTGCCGAGCCGCCTGCCCCCTGGGGGATCAGCGGGTCGTGAATCATGAGCTCTGCATGGGGCGCCATACGGCGATCGTCGCCGCCCATAAAGATCACGGCGCCCATGGACGCGGCGAATTCCAGGCAGACGGTGCGGATGGGGCACGATGCGAGGCGCATGGCGTCATAGATCGCAAGACCCGATCGCACGCTTCCGCCGGCGCTGGCGACAAATATGGTGATGGGACGGCTGGGGTCGGTGGCATCGAGCAGGCGGATCTGCTGGCATAGGTCGTGAGCCATCGGGGTTTCGATGTTTCCCATGACGGAGAGCTCGCGACGGGCGAGCATCTCATCGTAAATGCTGGTGAGCGTGATGCCTCGGGCGGATTCACGCATGGTGAGGGGGCTGATGATGGGGGAATGATTGGTGTCCATGAGGACTCCTTTCTGTTGGTTGTGTTGTGGAGGAATAGGATTGTTGCCCGCGGAGGGGCTGGCGGGCTACAGGGTTCGTCCGAGCCTGAGATCGAGTTCGGTTGTGGGGCAGGCTGCCTGTTCGTGCGGCTCGCAAGCGCCAAGGGCTCCAAAGCGATAGAGCGTTGCGGCGGGCGTGGTGTAGGCGAGCCGCAGCTGATGCTCGACAGGGGCACATCCGTCATTTTTGTAATGAGCCGCGTAGTACTGCGCGATGCTGGCGTTCATCTCGCTGCCATTGCGATGGCGCTCAAACTGGCGTCTGCAGGTCTCGATGATCTTTGCTACCGACTTGGGTGCCGTCGCGGGAACAAGGGCGAGATAGCCCTCAAATAGCTCGTTGATGCTCAGGAGGCACAGCAGGTCGATCAGCGTCCTTATGGCTGCTCCCTCGGCAGAAAAGTGCGCGGTCATGCGGTTATATCGGTTGCGGTCGACGATGGCCGCATGGGGTCTTGGAGTTTTCTGCCCCGTGGTCCCGGGCTTTTGCCGCGCCCGTGTATTGAGCTCGACGTTGCAGCGCTTGAGGCCGTCCAACGGAAGGAACAGTGCGGTGCGCAGGGTGTTCCGCTTGCTTTCGAGTTCATGACGCTCGTCGGGTTCCCATTTGAGCTTGAGTTTCGTGTCGAGCGCCGTAAGCATATGGGCTAGGCAGCCTACGGTAAGAACGTACGAATCGTTGTCGCGTTTTGGGGCATAGGGGTCTGTCAACTTGCGAATGTCGGGGTCCCCCATGATCTTTGTGCAGCGCTTCAGCAGTTGAGGGCGGTCGGCCAAGATCGTCGCGAGCGGTAGCGACGCGTAGTTCTTGATGGTCGCGGCGGCAAAGGCGGCGTCATATTCGTTTGCATATGCTCGCTCAATGCGGGCATCCAGAATGCTTTTCTTTTCGCCGTCTTCAGCGTGGTGGTTTGTCATAGCTTCTCCAATCGGTTGATGTTCGTGCTGTTTGTTGATGTGTTGGTTGTCGTGAGTGATGTGCTTGCCGTGGGTGATGTGCTGACGTTGGGGTGCTATGCGGTTTTCAATGAGCCCGTGAGGCAGTTGCTGCAGGGGCGGGATGGAACGGCCCATGCAAGGCGGAAGGCATCGTGCTCAAAATCGAGACAGCAATGCCCTGGGTGCCTCACATGCGGCAGTTACCTCATTAAGTTGTCATTGCGTTTGGGGTTGTACTTTGCCGATCTTCTTTCTCTTACACGCTGAAAACTGAAACTGAATATGCTCGATCAAACGATGACCACCGGAGCGGTCATCTTTAAATTACGTTCGTTTTGCTGATTTGACAAGAACTAATTTTGAAATTTTTTCTCCGGGATGAAATGAGGTCAGTGGGGCGGCCGCGTTTAGCGTCGTTAGCTTTGCATGTGGTGGCTCGGCGTTTGGGCTGGAACGACTGAGCCCCGAGATGGCGTCCCGTCCATGTTTGAGACAATATATGACTTTTTGCCCGTTGCAAACGGAGTCGCGGTGGGTGTTCTGTATGATGGCTCAGACAAGGTTGTTCAATGACAGGGAGGCATATATGGCAATCAAAGCCATCGCAATGGATATCGACGGTACGCTCACCAACGACCAGAAAGTGATTAGCCCGCGTACGCGCGAGAAGCTGCTCGCGGCGCAGGAGTCGGGCATTAAGCTCATTTTGGCTTCGGGCCGTCCCGCATGGGGGCTGCACGCCTTGGCACAGGAGCTCGACCTTCAAAACCATGACGGTCTGCTGGTGGCCTTTAACGGCGCTCACGTCGTCGATGCCCAGACCGACGAGGTGCTGTTCGATCAGGCTATGCCTGCCGACGAATTGCATCGCCTGATTGATCACCTGCGTAATTTTGACGTGATCCCTATGATTTCGCTCGGCCGCGATTTACACGTCGAGGACTCGTATCATTGCATGATCACGCTGCCTGACGGCTCGCAGAAGAATATCGTCAAGTATGAGCGCGATGCGTGCGATCTTAAGATCCGCGAGGTGGAGAGCCTGCATGAGGTCGCTGATGCTTATCCCGTGGACAAGCTGCTGACGGCGGGCGACCCGGCCTATCTGCAAGCGCATCACGAGGAGATGTACGCGCCCTTTACCCAGACGCTTTCGGGTATGTTTACGGCCGACTGGTACTTTGAGTACACGGCGCCCGGTATTGACAAGGCCCGCGCGCTCGAGGGTGCCCTGCCCAAGCTCGGCATCGATGCCAGCGAGGTCGTATCGTTTGGCGACGGACAGAACGACAAGTCCATGATTGAGTGGGCCGGCACTGGTGTTGCCATGGGCAATGCCGTCGATGAGGTTAAGGCTGTAGCCCAGATGGTGACCGCCAATAACAACGAAGACGGTATTGCGGTGGCGCTGGATAAGCTGCTGGGTTAGAATCGCCGATAATGCATGGTTCGGGCGTCCGCTTGCGGGCGCCCTTTTGTTAGGGAGGGTGCCGTGTCCGCATTTCCGTTCGACGCCGTTATCTTTGACATGGACGGCGTCATTGTCGATACCGAGTATTACTACCTGGGCGAGACTGCCGCGTTTGCCAAGGAGCTTGGGCTTAACCTGACTCAAGAGGAGTTGAATGGGCAGGTTGGTACCTCGCATCAGTTCTTCCTGCATTTGCTGGTCGATTGGTTTGAGCGCGCCGGTAAGGGGCATTTCACTGGCGAGGAAGCGTTGGCCCGTTGGGACGAGTGGGCGCATAAGCGTCCGCGCGACTATCAGGCTTTGATTAACCCAGGCGCCGTGGATACGATTCGAGAGCTGCCGCGCCGCGGCGTTCGCGTGGCGCTTGCCAGCTCGTCTCCCATGGTTAGCATCGAGGAAGTGCTCAATGCATGCGGGCTGTCGGATGCCTTTGAGTATGTGGTGAGCGGCGAGCAGTTTAAGGAGAGCAAGCCCGAGCCCGACATCTACCTGCATGCGCTGGACCTGCTGGGGCTGCCCGCGAATCGCTGCTGCTGCGTTGAGGATTCGGTGCCTGGCATCACTGCCGGCAAGCGAGCCGGCCTGACAGTCATTGCCAAGCGCGAGGAGCGCTTTGGATTTAGCCAAGATGCCGCGGACAAGATTATCGACCAGCTGCCCGATTTGCTGAAGCTTGCGTAGGGCCAGGGCGGCACGGCGGCCATTACGGCGATCTCGTTAGGACGAGAAAGGGACGGCGTTATGACATTCAACGTTAACGCTCTTGGGTTTGGCGACAACGTCGTCGACCGCTACGAGCATATCAACACAATGTATCCGGGTGGCAATGCGGTGAACTTTGCCGTGTATGCCAAGAAGTGCGGTGCCGCGCGCTCCGCGTATATGGGCATCTTTGGTAATGACGCTGCTGCCGAGCATGTGATTGCGAGTCTTGAGGATGAGGGCGTTGAACTAGCCAAATGCAAGCAGCTCATCGGCGAGAATGGTGCGGCACGCGTTACTGTGGTCGATGGTGACCGTGTCTTCCTTGGCTCCAACGAAGGCGGTATCCGTGGCGATGCGCGCTATGTCCTCGATCGTTTTGATCTTTCGTACATGAAGCAGTTCGATGTGGTTCATTCGGGCAACTATTGCTTTACCGAGCGCGAGCTGCCTAAGTTGAAGGCAGCGGGTATTACCGTTTCGTTTGACTTCTCGGACGATTCGACCGACGAGTACTACGAGCAGATTGCTCCCTACGTTGACTTCGCGTTCTTTAGCGCGGCAGACGCCGCGAGCGAGGACGAGATTCGCAAGCGTCTGGCATGGGTGAAGAGCTTGGGTCCGCGTTTTGTATCGGCCACGGCTGGCGCTGAGGGCTGTACTGCCTATGACGGCGAGCGTTACTATCGGCAGCATGCCAAGCCAGTGACAGATATGAAGGACACCATGGGTGCGGGTGACTCGTTCCTGACTTCGTTTCTGATGTGCTATCTCGATTCCGCCAAGCGTGGCGAGGATGGTGCCGAGGCCGTCGAGCGCGCACTCGACTTTGCGGCGGGGTTTGCTTCGACCGTATGCGGTATGGAAGGCTCCTGGGGCCATGGAGCGCCAATTTCCGAATAGGTGAGCAGTCTCGGGGAGCTGTATTGGTGCCTTCCCGTGACTCGGTGGTCAAAAAAAGCCAAATATGAGTACTGTGACTAATTTAGTCGCAGCAAAATCGACCCCTTCAGACGTGATTTGAGCGTTTGGAGGGGTTTAAGATTGCGAAAATGCAGGATGAGTGACTGTGAAAGTGTTAGTTAATGGACAATCGTAGATTAATCTGGTGGCCGGAAAGCTCAAAGTAATGTATCCATTTCGCTAGCAGTACTCATATTTGACGTTTTTGACCACAGGGGTCAGCGAAGGCTAAAAACAGAGCGTGCATTTGCTAAAACCGCTGACTCAATATGCTTTGCGTCACAGTTTTTGAGTGAGGCGATGCGTTCTGAGGTCCATGCAAGCGATCTGATGAGCGACTGCGCGCTTGTTTCTGTGTTTGGCTCGGTCGGCGCATCGGTCTCGAGCAGTAAACGGTCGAGTGGAATCTGTCGTGCGTATTCGCGTCCTCGTTTGGACGCGAGCATGCGTTCGTTGACAGAAAAATAGCAGCCCGCATTACGCGCGCGGACGAGCTCGTCTGAGGTGCCGCTAAACCAGTGGAAGATGATAGCGGGGGAGTCGGGGTTTGGGATGAGTAGCCCGTGCGATTCTAGGGCGTCCAGCGCAGTTCCTGCCGAACGAACGGCGTGAATTGATATCACGCGCCCGGTAAGAGGATGCTGCACGAGCGCATCGCAGAGCCGGTTAAGTGCCTGTATTTGTAGCGGCTCACTTCCAGCAAAGCGCGCGGAAAAGTCGAGTCCGACTTCGCCGATGTGGCGCTCTTGGGCGGCAACTTCGCAAAGCAGATCGACTTCGGTAGAACCACAGCGGCCGTCGGCGAGCCACCAGGGGTGAAGCCCAATGCCGGCGATGATGCCTGGTTGGCGACGGGCACGCTCGTTTGCGGCCGAAAAGTCGCGTGGATCGACGCCGCAATCAAATAGACCCAAGCCCAGTGCCGTCGCCTCATCGGCAACGGCGTCCGGGTGAGCCATTAAATCAAGATGGCAGTGTGCATCAATTAACTGGGGCCCCATCTCGGCGCGCTCCACTAGTCTAGGCGCTGGCCATCGGCGCGCACGCGTTCGGTACCACGCCCACTGATCTGGCGGATAACCTCGCCGGCGATCATCTGGCCCATGATGGGCGGCATAAAGCTGGCGGTGCCCAACTCGGTACGCTCGTGGATATTGGACGGGTCGCGGGGTTGGGTCTTAACCGATTCCTCGCAGCTAAACAGCACGTGCAGGCTCTTGATTCCGCGCTTCTTGCATTCTTTGCGCATGATGCGGCTCATGGGGTCACGTACCGTATCGAAGATGTCGGCAAAGCGGAGGCACTCGGGATGGAGCTTGTTGGCCCCGCCCATGGAGCTAACCAAACGGATGTCGTGGTCCTGAGCATATTTGGCAATGGTGAGCTTGGCCGAGATGGTGTCGATGGCGTCGACGACGTAGTCGAACTTGCCGTCCGTCTGCTCCAAAACGCTCGCAAAGAACTCGTCGATGTTATCGCTCAACAGGTAT
Organism: uncultured Collinsella sp.; assembly: GCA_902482045.1. Lineage (GTDB taxonomy): Bacteria > Actinomycetota > Coriobacteriia > Coriobacteriales > Coriobacteriaceae > Collinsella. The sequence continues at coordinate 19,304 of CABSYS010000002.1, read as the reverse complement.
TCAGTTCGCTTGATGACGGTGGCGGCAGGATTGATATCGTGGATCATGGCCTCCATCACGTCAACCTTGCGCTTGCCGACGGTGCTGTGAAAGGCGATGGCCTGGCGATTGATATTGCTGGGCGCGATGATGTCCTTATCCAGAATGACGAAATGTCCGATGCCGCCGCGGGCGAGTGCCTCGCAGCAGTTGGAGCCCACGCCTCCGCAGCCGAGCACCAGTACCGTAGCATCGGCGAGCTTGTCGAGTGCCTCGCGGCCCATGATGATTTCGAGCTTGGTATCGCGCGTCTCGACGAGAGCAGTAGCGTTTTCGGTCATAGACATCCTCCGATGGGGAAGCGAATCGTGTTTAAGCTATCGTCATTATAGGTATTATCGCGATTTCATTTGAGCCCTTGGGGTTTGTTGAAATGGGATCGGGATTCGCATAAGATTGAAGCAGATGGCACCCGTTGCAGCGGGTTGGCCAACTCCGAAACACGTTTATGGCGTGAGAAGTGGCCGTCTTCGCATTACGCGGGGGCGGCTATTTCATTCGACCTCCAATGTGGATGCCGAGCTCCACAGCCGCGATTACAAGCAATAACAACGTCAGGACATCGTCAATACTCATAGTCCATCTCCTTCTTGGGTAGAGGGAGCTGGCCCATCTGCTTCAACTTCCATTGTAACTAAACACGAACGAATGTTCTATAGATGTTACTGTATTTGACAGTTAGACAAACATCTAAATATCGAGTATAGTGTGCACGTCATGAGAGATGATGAGAGGAGGTCTTATGCCGGGAGAGGGTTTTAAGGCGCTTGCCGATCCAACGCGACGGCGCATTTTGGAGTTGCTGCGCGAGGGCAATTGCACGGCGGGGGAGCTTGCCGAGCATTTCGATATCAGTAAGCCGTCGCTGAGCCATCACTTGGCGACGCTCAAAAACGCCGGGTTGGTGACCGACGAGCGCCATGGCCAAAACATCGTATACAGCTTAAACACCACCGTCATGCAGGATTTAATTGGCTGGTTTATGGGCTTTACAAACACTGAAGGTGATAAGGATGAATAACGAAAACAAGGGCATTCACCCCACGGGGGTATCGTCGCGCGTGTGGATTGCGCTGGTCGCTCTGTGCGTCGCCAATGTCGTAGCGCACCTCATGGTGATGCCGAGCTTGCCTGCGCAGATTCCCACGCACTGGGGCGCGAACGGCGCCGTCGACGGTTGGGGTCCTAGCTGGATGGCCTCCGCGCTCGGCGTGCTGCCTCTGGCGCTTCTCGCAATGTTCTGCGTGGTGCCGCGCATCGACCCCAAAGGTGAGGCATATCGAACCTCGGGCAAGTTCTACCAGGGCTTCGTAATCGCCTTCACCTTGTTCATGTGCGCCATAAGCTGGCTGGGAGAGCTTACGGTCTGGGGCGTGGTGCCGCCGGTCGGTTCGGTTAACGTGCTGATTTCCGGTGTTGTCGGTTTGCTGTTCATCGGCGTAGGCAACTACTTGCCGCGTGTGAAGCAGAACTATACGCTCGGTATCAAGACACCTTGGGCGCTTGCCGATCCCGAGAACTGGCGCCGTACGCAGCGTTTTGGCGGCGCCTGCTTTATGGTGCTGGGTATTGGCCTGATTGTGATGGGCGTGGCAGGCAGCGTGCTTTCGAGTGAAGTCGTCGCCGCGGTGATTGCGGTTCTGGCGTTTGGTTCGGTCGGAGCCGTCTACGTCTACTCGTATCTGCTGTGGCGCAAATCGCAGCGGGCCGTTCGCTAAGGTTGCGGAAAACTAGCGTACGCAGTTCATAGTATGTTCCGGGGGACTTTTCCCAGGTAGTATTAGGGGGTGTGGGCAACCATGCCCCTTTTTCGTTACGTTTCAGAACTGATTTCCTTATTTCGTTTCCACTAAAGCGAATCAAGAATAGGGAAACAGCAGGTAGAAAGGATAAAACAGACAAATGGCGGAGTTTATCTACCAGATGTATCAGGCTCGCAAGGCCCATGGCGACAAGGTAATCCTTGACGACGTGACCCTGAGCTTCTACCCCGGTGCCAAGATCGGCGTCGTGGGCCCCAACGGTATGGGCAAGTCGACCCTGCTCAAGATCATGGCCGGCATCGAGGAGGTCTCCAACGGCGATGCCAGGCTTACCCCCGGCTACACCGTGGGCATCCTGCAGCAGGAGCCGCCGCTCGACGACGACAAGACCGTCATCGAGAACGTGCGCATGGCGTTTGGCGACATGATCGCCAAGGTCGATCGCTTCAACAAGATCGGCGAGGAGATGTGCGATCCGGACTGCGACATGGACGCCCTCATGGCCGAGATGGGAAAGCTCCAGGACGAGATTGACGCCGCCGACGGCTGGGATATCGATTCCAAGCTCGGCCAGGCCATGGACGCCCTGCAGCTGCCCGATTCCGACATGCCGGTCAACGTGCTCTCTGGCGGCGAGCGCCGTCGCGTGGCCCTGTGCAAGCTGCTGCTCGAGGCTCCCGACCTGCTGCTGCTCGACGAGCCCACGAACCACCTGGACGCCGAGTCGATCCTGTGGCTCGAGCACTTCCTGCACAACTACCAGGGCGCGGTGCTTGCCGTCACACACGATCGCTACTTCCTGGATAACGTTGCCGAGTGGATCTGCGAGGTCGACCGCGGTCACCTTTATCCCTACAAGGGCAACTACTCCACGTATCTGGAGACCAAGGCCGCCCGTATCGAGGCGCAGGGCAACCGCGACGCCAAGCTCGCCAAGCGCATGGAGGCTGAGCTCGAGTGGGTACGCAGCTCGCCCAAGGCTCGCCAGGCCAAGAACAAGGCCCGTCTGGCTCGCTATGAGGAGATGGAGGCCGAGGCGCGCGCAAGCCAGAAGCTCGACTGGACCGATATCCGCATTCCCGTCGGGCCGCGTCTGGGCAACAAGGTTCTCGAGGCCCATCATCTGCACAAGGAGTTCGATGGCCGCGTGCTCATCGATGACCTTTCGTTCACCCTGCCGCGCAACGGCATCGTGGGCGTCATCGGCCCCAACGGTGTCGGTAAGACCACGCTGTTCAAGACGATTGTGGGTCTGGAGCCGCTGACTTCGGGCGAGCTCGAGGTGGGCGAGACCGTCAAGATTTCTTACGTCGATCAGAACCGTTCCGGCATCGATCCCGATAAGAACCTGTGGGAGGTCGTCTCGGACGGCCTGGACCACATGATGGTCGGCGAGACCGAGGTTCCGAGCCGCGCTTATGTGGCGAGCTTTGGCTTTAAGGGCCAGGACCAGCAGAAGCGCGCCGGCGTGCTCTCCGGTGGCGAGCGCAACCGTCTGAACCTGGCGCTCACGCTCAAGCAGGGCGGCAACCTGCTGCTCCTCGACGAGCCCACGAACGACCTCGACGTCGAGACGCTGTCCTCGCTCGAGGCGGCGCTGCTCGAGTTCCCGGGCTGTTCGGTGGTCATTAGCCACGACCGTATGTTCCTGGACCGCGTTGCCACGCATATCCTGGCGTGGGAAGGCACCGACGAGAACCCGGGCAACTGGTATTGGTTTGAGGGCAACTTCGAGGCCTATCAGGCCAACCGCATCGAGCGCCTGGGCGAGGACGCAGCCCAGCCGCATCGTATCCACCGCAAGTTGACGCGTGACTAATTTGTTACGCGGTTTTACCAAACCGCGTAACTGCTCGACGCTGCGCGGGCCGCAAGCACCCCATCTTGCCGTTCAAACCGTCGCTCGCGTACCGAAGTACGCGTCGCTCCTCTTTCACGGCAACCTGGGGCACTTGCGGCCCGCTCGCTGTTGGTCACGGAACATCGATGAATGCTAATAAAAACGGCTCAAATCCGGGTTTGGATTTGAGCCGTTTGTCGTTACTGCTCGGGTTCTTCGACTTTGTCGATGGCCCAGGTGGCTCCGAGACCGCCGGTGGTGTTGCGGCGGATGCGCACGGCAACCTCGCGGCGCTCGCCGGCCTGCGTGTAGCGGAGGGGGAAGATTGCGCGGTTTCGCGCGGCCTCGATGGTGCCGCGTTCGCGGGCGATCCAGTAGTACTCGCCGACGATGCCGAGCGTGTCGGCGCCGTAGGGGAGATAGGTCGACAACTGGTGCAGAAGCGGGCCGGGGCAGAAGACCTCGGTTGCGAAATCGATGGGGAAGTCCTTGGGGATGGTCGGTGCTGCGGGTGCGGGGGCCGGTGCTGCAGCGGGGGCCGGAGACGGTGCCGGTGCGGGAATTTGGTCGCAAACAGCGGCGGGCACGGATTCGATGACGGGTGCGGGCTCCGGCGTCGCTTCCGGCTTGATCGTGGAATCTGCGGGCTCCAGCGTCGTCTTCGGCTTGGTTGTGGAATCTGCGGGCTTCACGGTGACGGGCGCGTCTGCAACTGCGGTTTCAACCTCAACCTGCGTCGCGTTCTCGTTCTCGACGCTCGACTTTGCCTCGATGGGCGTGGATGCCATGGTGGTGATGCCGGCGTTTGCGTTCTCGGGGTCATAGACGACCGTGAGCGAGATGGCGGGCTGCGGCGTCTCGGGCTCCGGCGCCGACTCGGTAGCGTCTTGATCTGCGGGCTCGTCGGACTGATCGTCCTCGGCCTCGCTGCCAAAGACATCGCTGTTTTGGAACGCAGACGGCTCGGGTTGGTCAGCGGCTTCTTCGGTTGTCGACTTGGGCGCTTCGTTGAGCTCCACAGTGGCTTCCTGCTCGGATATGACTTCGGAATCGGTCGTGGCGGCGATTTCGGTTTCGGCTTCTGCCGTTACCTCAATAGCGACTTCGATCTCTGTCTCGGGCTCGGGTCCCGGCGCGGCTTCAACCATGGCTTCGGGCTCGGGACGCTTAACGTGCTTGGGACGCACGGCCTTGAGGTCCTTCTCGCCGCGCTTTTTCTTTTTGTAGGACTGCTTGGCTCCCTTGGCTGCCTTGGGCTTATCCTCGCCCTTGGCAAGGGCAGTATCCCAGGCATCGTTGGCGATGACGGTGGCATACAGGCGACCGCCCTTAAAGACAGTCAGCTTAATGCAGTCGTCGAGCTCCTCGAGCAGCTCGCGCGTTGACTCGAAGCCCAGGTCATAAGCGGCCATGTCGCCCGCGGCGAGCGCCTCTTCGACCTGCGTCATAAACGTTTGCTTGCCGCATCCAATCGCATCGCGCAGCAAGCGATACAGATAGATGTGGTTGCCCAGCGATAGCGTGGGCCTAACTATTGTCTTGCTCATGGCAAATCTCCTCTTTACACACGTAAAGCATCTTACCATCGCATAGCGTTTGCCATGGCGGCACCCAAGGCAAACGGGCGCGAACCGTTATCGATTCGCGCCCGTTGTACAGGTTGCCTATCTAGGGATGCAGCGCCTAGTTGCCCGATGCCGTGCCTTGGCTCGAGCTGTCAGATGCCGTGCCCGATGTGGTGCCACTCGAATTGCTGTTGTTGCTGTCTGCTGTGCCCGTTCCCGACGTGGTGTCGCTCGTCTGGCCGCCCGCGTTCGGCTGCGAACCGTCAGTCGTTTGGCTTGAGTCAGTCGTGCCGGACGGCGTGCCGCTGCTGTTCGTAGAGGAATTGGCACCCTGCGATTGGTTTTGGGTGTTCGAGGACGAATCGGCAGAGGTGGAACTGTCTTGTGCGCCGTCCGTCTGTGCCTGCTGGTCTTGCGAATGGGTGTTGCCATTTGCATCACTTTCCGTCGTGCGCGACGACAGAATCGGCTCGGGACGCTCGCCCAGACCCTCACCGGCGGTGGTGATAAGGATGGCGCCGGTGCAGGCGATGACCGCGACGATGGCGATGGCGATCGAGAAGACGATGACCTTCTTTTGTGTCTGGCTGCGCTCTGCCGCCGCCTTGGCGCGCAGGCTGTTGGGGGCGACGCGCGCCGTGGTCGCGCGTCCCGCAACCTGGCGCATTTCCTGCGTGGTCGCGGCGCCACCTAGGTGCTCCTCGACATCGGGCTCAACGGGCTCGTAGGCGCCGGCAGGGTAGTCGACAGCGGCATGCGTGCCCTTGATTGCTTCGGCGCTGGCAGAGATAAAGTGGCGGTAGACCTGCGAGGACACAACGGTGATGACCGAGCTCACAGCGGCACCGATCACCGATCCGGCGATACCGATCTTGGAGGCAAGCGCGACGCTCGTGGCGGCAGCTGCGGCGCCGGCGATGATCTGGGGAATGGAAATGTCGTCAAACAGGCCCTTTTTGGGCGCGATGGCCATGGTCTGTCCGATGGAATGGTTCTCGTGCACGCCGTTGTTGAGCGATGCCGGCGTCATGACGCGCGTGCGCGGCACGTCGGTGTACTTGGTTGTCATACGGGGTCCTCCCGGTGTAAATCTGCTTCGTTTCATGCAGCCATCAGGGTACCCACCTGATGTGAATCGTACGTGACATTTAACAGATACCATCAACTCATCAATAGCTCACCGAGTCGGTGGGATGCGGTTACGCCCGGCGGTTGAACTACAATAGGGCTTGCTAATTGTTGTGAATGGCGTCTACGCACGGGAGCATTCTTATGAATCTTCACCTTTCTCAGTCTGATGGCTTTTTGCGTGTGGCGGCGGCGTCGCCGCAGATTCGCGTTGCCGATGTCGAGGGCAATGCCGAGGTTGCGCTGGTGGCTGTTCGCGATGCTGCCGAGCGCGGCGTTCGCGCGCTGGTGCTGCCCGAACTTAACCTGACCGGTTATACCGCGGCCGATTTGTTCCATAACCGCACACTGCTGCATGCCTGCGAGACCGCACTGGCACATATTCTCGATGAAACTCGCGAGCTGCCGATTGTCTTTACCGTCGGTCTTCCCGTTGCGGTTGCCGAGAATATCTACAACTGCGCCGCCGTGTGCTGCGCGGGCGAGCTTTTGGGTCTCACGGCCAAGAAGTATTTGCCCAACTATGGCGAGTTCTATGAGCGCCGTTGGTTTGCTCCGGCGCCTGCGGATCCCGTGTGGGTTGAATTTGCCGGTCAGGATCCGGTCCCGCTGGGTTCGGGGCTTGTCTACCGCTGCTGCGATGAGGACGCCGAGGATTTGGTGCTCGGTATTGAGGTCTGCGAGGACCTGTGGGTGCCGGCACCTCCTTCGACCGAGATGGCGCTTGCCGGTGCCACGGTGATTCTCAACCCCTCCGCTTCCGACGAGATCATCGGTAAGGCAGATTACCGACGCAGCCTCATATCCAACCAGAGCGCGCGCCTGTACTGCGCCTATGCCTATGCGGACGCGAGTGAGGGCGAGTCCACGACCGATATGGTCTTTGCGGGCGAGAACCTCGTCTATGAAAACGGATCTAAGCTCGCCGCCACGAAGCTCCTCACCTGCGATATGGCGGTGGCCGATGTCGATCTTGACCGCCTGGTTGCCGAGCGCCGTCGCTCGACGACGTGGACGCGCGCGGACGATGCGCCGGAGGCCACGACCGTTGAGTTTTCGTTTGAGGGCGTGCTGGCCAAAGAGCCTGTCCTGCGCGATGCCTGCGATATCGACCGTGTCTTCCCCCGCGCGCCTTTTGTGCCGGCCGACCACGGCGACCTGGCCGAGCGTTGCGAGACCATCCTCGATCTACAAACCGCCGGCCTCAAGACCCGCCTTGCCCATACGGGTACCAAGGCTGCAGTCATCGGTCTTTCGGGCGGCCTGGACTCCACGCTGGCACTGCTTGTGACCGTGCGTGCCTTCGATGCGCTGGGGCTGCCGCGTACGGGTATCACGGCGGTCTCCATGCCAGGTTTTGGCACGACGCATCGCACCAAGTCGAATGCCGAGTCGCTCGCTCGCGACCTGGGTGTGAGCTTCCGCGAGGTTTCGATCCACGCGGCTGTGGAGCAGCACTTCAAGGACATTGAGCACGATTCGGCCGTGCAGGACGTGACCTACGAGAACAGCCAGGCCCGCGAGCGTACGCAGATTCTGATGGACCTGGCCAACCAGGCTGGCGGCTTTGTCATCGGTACCGGCGACCTGTCGGAGCTGGCGCTCGGCTGGGCTACCTATAACGGCGACCACATGAGCATGTACGCCGTCAACGCGAGCGTGCCCAAGACGCTTGTGCGCCATCTGGTGCGCTATGCGGCTGATGTCTTTGGCGGGCGTATTGCCGAGGTCTTGCTCGATATCCTCGATACGCCGGTGTCCCCCGAGCTTCTGCCGCCCACGGGCGATGGCGAGATCGCACAGAAGACCGAGGATTTGGTGGGCCCGTACGAGCTGCACGACTACTTCCTCTACTACCTGCTGCGTTTTGGCTTTGAGCCGGGCAAGATCTACCGCATGGCGCTCAAGAGTTTCGAGGGCGTCTACGACGTCAAGACCGTCCACACGTGGCTGCGTACGTTCTACCGTCGCTTCTTTGCCCAGCAGTTTAAGCGCAGCTGCCTGCCCGATGGTCCCAAGGTGGGCTCGGTGACGCTCAGCCCGCGCGGCGATTGGCGTATGCCGAGTGACGCCAGCTCGCGTTTGTGGCTTGCGCAGATCGACGCGCTCAATCCAATTGACTAAGGTTGGCCAAATTGAACCAATGCGGGGGTTGCAAGCGTTACACTTTTGCAATCTGATGGCCCGTATCGCGCGGCGCTCTTGTCGGAGCGCCGCGTTTTTCATATCGAAAGGTGGCACCATGCAGGCATCGCAGCGTCTCGACCGCTTTGGCGCGGAGGTCTTCGCTTCGCTCAACAACAAGCTTCTCGCGCTGAAGGCTCAGGGCAAGACCATTTACAACATGAGCGTGGGCACGCCCGACTTTAAGCCGTACAATCACGTGGTCGAGGCACTCACGCAAGCAGCCCAAGATCCCGAGATGTGGAAGTATGCCCTGCGCGACCTGCCCGAGCTCAAGCAGGCTGTGTGCGATTACTATGAGCGCCGCTTTGGCGTTTCGGGCATTACGCCGTCCATGGTGCAGTCGTGCAACGGCACGCAGGAAGGCGTGGGCCATTTGGGTCTGGCCCTGCTCGACCCGGGTGACACCATCCTGGTGCCCGATCCGTGCTACCCGGTCTTTGAGGCGGGTGCCAAGATCGCCGATGCCAAGCTCGAGTACTATCCGCTGATTGCCGAGCACAATTACCTGCCCTATGTGGCGGGTATCGATCCCGAGGTTGCCGATCGTGCCAAGTATATGATCGTGTCGCTGCCCGCCAACCCGGTGGGCTCGGTGGGCACGCCCGAGGTCTACGAGGAGATCATCGCTTTCGCCCACGAGCACGACCTGCTCATCGTCCATGACAACGCGTACTCCGACATCGTGTTCGACGGCGAGCCGGGTGGCAGCTTCTTGCAGTATCCCGGTGCGCTCGAGGTGGGTGTGGAGTTCTTCTCGCTTTCCAAGTCGTTTAACGTCACCGGTGCCCGCATTGGCTTTTTGGTCGGTCGCGAGGACGTGGTCTCGGCCTTTGCCAAGCTGCGCAGCCAGATTGACTTCGGTATGTTCCTCCCGATCCAGAAGGCTGCTATCGCGTGCCTTAATGGCCCGCGCGATGAGGTCGAGGCACAGCGTCTGAAGTACCAGGAGCGACGCGATGTCCTGTGCGACGGTCTTGAGGGCCTGGGCTGGGAGCGTCCCAACGCGCATGGCTCTATGTTTGTGTGGGCCAAGCTCCCCGGTGGCCGCACCGATTCGATGGCGTTTTGCGAGGAGCTCATGGAGAAGGCCGGCGTTGTGGTGACGCCGGGCGCGAGCTTTGGTCCTTCGGGCGAGGGACACGTGCGCATGGCGCTGGTCTTGCCGCCCGACCAGATCGCTTTGGCTGTCGAGGCCATTCGCGAGGCGGGCCTGTATTAGAAAGCTATTTCGGCTCGTCAATAGCTCGAAACCGATTTCGTGCAGTTATTTTACGAATTCTGCAAACAATTTCGGTAAACGGTCGATTTTTGGCTGCGAATAGGAGCATAATCAAAGTCCCGATTGGATGTATTGGGATTACGACAAGCCGCTCGGGTCGTTCCCGGGCGGCTCGTTTGTGGAGTGAGATGGGAGTTTCTAATGGTTAACGAGAAGAAGGTCGCTATTGTCGGCTGCGGTTTCGTCGGTTCGTCTTCGGCGTTCGCGCTGATGCAGAGCGGTCTGTTCTCTGAGATGGTCCTCATCGACGTGGACAAGAACCGCGCCGAGGGTGAGGCCCTGGATATCGCGCACGGCATGACGTTTGCCGAGCCGATGAAGATCTACGCCGGCGATTATTCCGATGTCGCCGACGCCGCCATGATCGTCGTCACCGCTGGCGCTGCCCAGAAGCCCGGTGAGACCCGCCTGGACCTGGTCAACAAGAACGTCAACATCTTTAAGTCCATTATCCCCGAGATTAAGAAGTCCGGCTTCGACGGCATTCTGCTCATCGTCTCCAACCCGGTCGATGTTCTGACCTACGCCGCCATCAAGATGTCCGGCCTGCCCGAGGGCCATGTCATCGGCTCCGGTACCGTGCTCGACACCGGTCGCCTGCAGCAGATGCTTGGTGCCCACGTCGAGGTTGACCCGCGCGACGTTCAGGCCTATGTCATGGGTGAGCACGGCGACTCCGAGTTTGTCGCTTGGTCCAGCGCTCAGGTTGCCGGCGTTCCGCTGAACACCTTCTGCGAGCTTCACGGCCACCTGGAGCACGAAGCCGCCGAGAAGCGTATTGCCGAGGACGTCAAGAACTCCGCCTACACCATCATCGAGAAGAAGCACGCCACCTACTATGGCGTCGCCATGGCCGTCAAGCGTATCTGCACCGCCGTCATGCGCGATGAGCAGACCGTTCTGCCCGTCTCCTCGCTCATGGTGGGCGAGTATGGCCTGTCCGATCTTGCCATTTCTATGCCGACTGTCGTTGGCCGCGACGGCGTTGTCTGCCGCGTCCCCGTCCCGCTGGACGATGGCGAGCAGCATGAGCTCACCGCCTCCGCCAAGGCCCTCAAGGGCATCATCGACAGCGTCGATTTCTCCTGCTAAATCAAGCTCGCTAGAGCGAAAAGCTACAATGAAGGCGTCCGGGTCCACGCGGCCCGGGCGCCTTTTTGGTGCAAAGTAACCTGACCCCAATGCACCATAGTTGATGGGAGGGCCATGTCGGATTCGCCTAATTTTTTGACCTATGCCCAGACGGCGTTTGATCCGTTTGAGGAGCGGCCGTTCTGCGCGGTGGATAGCCTCGTCTTTGCGTGGATGTCCTATTTGCGTTTGCCGGGTGATATGGCGGAGCTGACGAACTGGCAGGGCCTAGACGTACGCGAGCTGCTGCGTGCCGAGTGCTATCGGGACATGATTGACGACTTGTGGGACCCAGAGGGGAGCAGGGCCTTGTTGGAGGCCGTGGCAGCAAGCCCTCGCTACCGTGGCGTGCACGTTTGCGGCTATCGTGCCGTGAGCGATGTGGTGGCGACAGAGCAGTTTGCAGCCATGGCGTTCCGGTTTCCGGCGGGGTTTAGTTATCTTTCCTTCCGGGGGACCGATAGTACGATTGTGGGCTGGAAAGAGGACTTTAACATGGCGTTCCGGTGTCCTGTGCCGGCCCAGGAATCCGCGGCGCGTTATGTGGACGAGGCGGCGGATGCGATTGACGGGCCGCTTTTGTGCGGAGGTCATTCCAAGGGTGGAAACCTTGCGGTGTACGGTGCGGCGATGTGCTCCGATGTCGCCCGTGAGCGAATCGAACGGGCGTATTCCCATGATGGTCCGGGCTTCGTCGAGGAGTTTCTGAACGGAAACGCCTTTGCCGATCTTTCCGGTCGAATCGACAAGACGCTACCTCGGTCGTCGATCTTTGGCATGATGTTCGAGACACAGGAGGACTATGCCATCGTTGAGAGCACCGAGTTCAGCCTGCTGCAGCACAATCCCTTTAGCTGGGTGGTTGATGGCCACGACTTCGTGTACCGTGAGCGCCTGTCTGCCGGTGCTCGATACGTTGATGGTTCCATTCGTGAGATGCTGCTTGCAGTGTCGCCTAGCGAACGCGAGCGTTTTGTAGATGCGTTGTTCTCCGTGTTTGAGGCTACGGGTGCTGAGCGGTTTGCGGATATCGCTGGGAATCTGCGCGAGAGCCTACCCGTGATGCTCCAGGCTGCGCAAGGCTTTGACAAGGATACGCGACGCTTTGTCTCGCAGACCATCGTGGCAATCCTTAAATGCGCACTGCTGCCCAAACGGCCCCAGATCGACATGCCCGCTGCCGGCAAGAGTTTGGCAGAACAGCTCGAGGCTTGGCAGTTCGAGCTCCTGCGCTAGCCATTGGTGCAAGCTAACCTGACCCCGATGTGCCAATCTTCGATGCGCCTGGGGCGGGCTCGACCGCTATACTGATTCGTGCCGAAATCGATCTAGAACGGAATGCCGTATATGAAAATCAATCACGCGATTCTGCATATCCTGGACTTTGACTCTGCCGTCAACGTCATGAGCCAGCGCGAGCTCGATATCGAGAGCCGTACCGTGCGCAACTTCGTGACCACGCATCTGCGCCGCGCACGCACCTCGGCCGACAATAAACGCGCCACGTTTGCCGAGAATTCTGCGTTTGGCGGCGAGCTCAAGGGCTATTTCTTTGGCGAGCGCGAGTTCGTGGACCTGTCGCAGCAGATTGCGGAGTTTATCTCCTCCGAGCTCACCAAAGCCGAGAAAGCCGAGTCCACCGACGTGCTCGTGGCCGATTTTGACGACGATGAGGATGCCCGCTGGTTTGCCGTGATGCTGCTGGGCTCCAAGCAGGCTTTTATGCACGAAGTGGGCCGCGAGGAGGGGGAGGTGCGCAACGACATCGCGCGCCACTACGCCATTCTGCCGAACCCCTCGCAAAAGGTGCCGAGCTATGCCATCGTGCGCGCGAGTACCATGGAGATCGGCTACGTGGACAAGAAGCGCAAGATTGCCGGCGAGGACCGCATGCTTATCCCCGATGGCCTGCTGCAGTGCGACACGGGCGTATCGGGCAAGGAGGTCATCGACACCGTGACGCGTGTGGTCGAGGAAGTCGCCGAGGAGCACGGTGCCAACACGGCTGTAGCGCTCGCCAAGGTTAAGGCTGCCGTTGCCGAGAAGGTCGAGGATGACGAGGAGCTGCCGCCTTGGGATATCGTCGACGAGGTCTTTGAGGACGAACCGGTTATCAAGGAGAGTGTGCGCGCGGCACTGACCGAGGAGAAAGTGCCTGAGCGTGTGCCCGTGGAGCGCAAGCAGGTCGAACGCGCGGCGGTGCGCAATCATAAGATCCGTACCGACACGGGTATCGAGATCAGCTTCCCGGCCGAGATGGGTTCGAACTCCGAGTACATTGAGTTCGTCAACGAGCCCAACGGCCTCATTTCCATCGAGCTCAAAAACATCGGGTCAATTGAGAATCGATAAACTGAGCTTGGACGCTGCAAAAAATAAAGGCCGAAGCCTCGGATGAGGGCTTCGGCCTTTTTGTTTGGGGATGAATTATCCCGCAGGTTGAGCATACGTCAGCGAAAACGCGGTTTGTCAAAACCGCGTAACTATTAAAGTTGACGTAAGCCCTCTTCCAGGCCGGTCTTACTGTTGGTCTTCTCGTCGCGCATCTTGATGACGCGGGCGGGAACACCGGCCACGACGGCGCCGGCGGGGACGTCCTCGACACATACGGCACCGGCAGCCACGACGGCGCCCTTGCCCACGCGCACACCCTCCAGGACCACGGCGTTGGCGCCGATCATGACATCATCCTCGATGATGACGGGCGTGGCGCTCGCGGGCTCAACGACGCCTGCCAGTACGGTGCCGGCGCCGATGTGGCAGTTCTTGCCCACGGTTGCGCGGCCGCCCAGGACGGTGCCCATATCAATCATAGAGCCCTCGCCGATAACGGAGCCGATGTTGATGATGGCGCCCATCATGATGACGGCGCGGTCGCCGATCTCGACGCGGTCGCGGATGATCGCGCCCGGCTCGATGCGGGCGTTGATGCCCTTAAGGTCGAGCATGGGCACGGCGGAGTTGCGGCAATCGTTCTCCACGTCGTAGTAATCGATGGAATCGGCGTTGGCGTCCAGGATGGCCTTAAGCTCATCCCAGTCGCCAAAGACGGTCTTGCCACGACGACCGCCGTAGACGTGTGCATTGCCCCACTGGACCTTCATGCCCGGCTTCTCGCGCACGTACAGCTTGACAGGCGTCTTTTTGGGCGCGGTGGCGATGTAGTTGATAATCTCCTGTGCATCCATCTCGGCTGCGTTGCTCATTTGCTATCTCTCCTTTGGGTGGATTCGGTTGATACCTGGTTAGGCAAACATGACCTGGTTGAACGTATAGAAGCCGGGTTCGCGGGCGACGAGCTTCTGGGCGGCGGCCAGGGCGCCGTTGACGAAGATCTGGCGGCTCGTGGCACGGTGCGTGAGCGTGATCTCCTCGTCTTGGCCAAAGAAGCTCACCTCGTGCACGCCGGCGACGGTGCCACCGCGCAGCGAGTGCATGCCGATTTCCTTTGGATCGCGAGCGCCGCACATGCCCTCGCGACCATAGACGGGGTGGTAGCCTGCCTCGGGCTCGGCTTCGACGACGGCGTCGAGCAACAACTTGGCGGTGCCGCTGGGAGCGTCGACCTTTTGGTTGTGGTGCGTCTCGACAATCTCGCAGTCAAAGCCGGGCAGCTCGCGCGTGGCCTGGGCAACCAGATGGCGCAGGGCTGCGATACCGATGGAGTAATTGCCGGAGTGCATGACGCGGGTGCTCTGACCCAGCTCGCGCAGGCGATCCATCTGATCGGGTGTGTAGCCCGTGGTGCCCGAGACCAACGCGGCACCCGTGCGCTCGACATAGGTGACGATGGCATCGAAGGTCACGACGTTCGAGAAGTCGATGATAACGTCGGCCGCCGGGGCGCTCTCGAGCTCGGACAGATCAAAACCGATCTGGGCGACGATATCAAAAACGGGCTGCCCGCCGGCGTCGACAACGCCCTCGGCGGTGGTGCGGATGAGCGAGCCCATGCGGCCCGTTCCCATAATGACGGTCTTAATCAAGCAGACCAGCTCCCTTCAGAGCATCGGTAAGTGCAGCGCGCGTGTCGTCTGCTATGGGGCATAGAGGCATGCGGTAGTTTGCCTCGATCATACCCATCTGAGCGAGCGCTTCCTTGACGGGGATGGGGTTGACCTCGCTAAAGAGGGCATTGATGAGCGGCTGGCCGGCAATCTGGATATCGCGGGCGCGCGCCACGTCACCGTCCAAATAGGCGCGGCACATGTCATGCACAAGCTGCGGCTGAATGTCGGCCCACACGCTGATGGTGCCCGAGGCGCCCAGGCTCATGAGCGGCACGGTGAGCGCATCCTCGCCCGAGTACATGCGGAAGTCGTCGGACAGCAGGTGGGCGATCTTGGCCGCGTAGGCGACGTTGCCCGAGGCTTCCTTGATGCCCATGATGTTGGGGTGCGCGGCCAAGCGCTCTACGTTGCGCTCGCTGATGCCGCAGCCGCAGCGACCGGGGATGTTGTACAGGATGCAGGGGATGTCCACGGCATCCGCTACGGTCTTAAAGTGCTGGTAGATACCCTCTTCATTGGACTTGTTGTAGTAGGGGGTGATGAGCAGCAGGCCGTCGGCTCCCAAGCCCTGGTAGGTGAGCGACTTGGTGAGCATCGTCTGCGTGGAGTTGGAGCCCGAGCCGGCGATGACGGGGACGCGTCCTGCAACATGCTTGACCACGGCGGCGACGACGGAGTTGTCCTCGTCATCGGTCATCGTGGCGCTCTCGCCGGTGGTGCCCAGGGTGAGGATGGCGTCGGTGCCGTTTTGCAGGTGGAAATCGATAAGGCGCTCGAGTGCATCAAAGTCGACGCTGCCGTCCTTTTTAAACGGTGTAACAAGGGCGACGATTGAGCCCTCGAGATTGCGGATGTCCATGTTCTTCTCCTTCGCGTCCGCGATCTGGATGCGTTTGTTCCATTGGGCGGCGACTGCCAGGCGCTCGTCTTGGGCCCGACGGCGGGCGCTTTCGGCGCGCGACTTGGCCAGCGGCTCTCGGCCGCTCGGCAGCACGTCGAGCGTGGCAAAGTAATCGCCCGGGCGCTCGGCACGGCGGATGAGGTCGGCCGAGCCATCGGGGCGCAGCAGGACCTCGGCGGAGCGCAGCCGCCCGTTGTAGTTGTAGCCCATGGAGTAGCCATGCGCGCCGGTATCGTGGATCACGAGTACATCACCCATGTCGATCTGCGGCAGCTCACGGTCGATAGCGAACTTATCGTTGTTCTCGCACAAGTTGCCCGTGATGTCATACGTGTTCGTGACCGGTGCTGCGGTCTTGTCAGGGCCACCCGGCTGTCCCATCACCGTAATGTGGTGGTAGGCACCATACATAGCGGGACGAATGAGGTCGACGGCGCTTGCGTCCACGCCGATATAGTCCTTGTAGATCTGCTTCTCGTGGATGGCCTTGGTGACCAGGCAGCCGTAGGGGCCCATCATAAAGCGGCCCATCTCGGTGCAGATGGCCACATCGCCCATGCCGGCAGGAACCAGGATCTCGTCGTATGCCGCGTGCACTCCCTCGCCGATGGCGTGAATGTCGTTGGCCTGCTGCTCGGGCAGGTAGGGGATACCCACACCGCCGGACAGATTGATAAAGGCGACATGTGCGCCGGTCTCGCGCTCCAGGCGCACGGCAAGCTCAAAAAGGATGCGTGCGAGCTTGGGGTAGTAGTCGTTAGTGACGGTGTTACTGGCAAGGAAGGCATGGATGCCAAAATTCTCGGCGCCCTTGGCCTTGAGCATGCGAAAAGCCTCAAAGAGCTGCTCGGTGGTCATGCCGTATTTGGAGTCGCCGGGGTTGTCCATAATGCCGTTGGAGAGCTGGAACAGGCCGCCCGGGTTAAAACGGCAGCTGACCGTCTTGGGGATGGGTCCCGCAACGCGCTCAAAGAAATCGATATGGCTGATGTCGTCAAAGTTGACGATGGCACCCAGCTTGTCGGCGAGCTCAAAGTCCGCCGCCGGCGTGTCGTTGGACGAGAACATGATGTCGTGGCCGGTGATACCCATTGAGCGGGCGATCATGAGCTCGGTATAGCTCGAGCAATCGCAGCCGCAGCCGTATTCGTTGAGGATGGAGATGAGTGCCGGGTTAGGGTTGGCCTTGACGGCAAAGTATTCCTTAAAGCCCGGGTTCCACGCAAAGGCGTCGCGCACCTCTTGCATGTTGCGGCGGATGCCCGCCTCGTCGTATAGATGAAACGGCGTGGGGAACTGCTCGACGATATGCTCGAGCGTCTCCTTGTCCACAAACGGCTGCTTGGCCGCATACGCTTCGTTGGGGGTCAATGCCATGTCCCGTAAACCTCGCTATCCAGACGGCGCCATCGGCGCATCGAATCCGCATAGCGTGGACCCCATGTCCGGATAGCGCTCCCGCATTGCTGCAGACAGTCCTGCGGGTGTTTCCCGCAGGCCCACCAGGTTGCTCGTGCCCGAAAAACCCAGTTCGGCGGGTTTCGCCTCCCCACGGGGTCAAAGTCTGCCGACTCGCCCGCGGCTCTTCGTGCCCGCGCCTCTATCAAGTGGTAACGACCCTACCACGTTGCACTTTACCAAACAAGAGTATTCGTATATAACGTTTAAAAAATACAGGGATATGCTGGAAATAAGGGCGTCATAATTCTGCATCACAATAGTGTGTGAATGGATATGCCCCATGAAAGGACCCTTTATGACCGAGCTCCAAGAACTTCGTCGCTATCGGCGCGACCTGCATCGCATTCCGGAGCTCGATTTCGATCTTCCGCAAACCATCACCTATATTGAGGGCGTGTTGGCGCCGCTCGCCTGCGAGGTGACCCATCCGTGTCCCAGCTGCGTCTGCGCTTTTTTTGATGCCGGCACGGGCGCCGCGCATGCTACGGCGATTCGCGCCGATATGGACGCGCTGCCCATCGCGGAGGCGACGGGTGCGGCCTTTGCCTCGACCCATCCCGGCAAAATGCACGCGTGCGGTCACGACGGTCACATGGCCATGGCGCTTGCCGCTGCGACGTATGTCGACCGTACGATTCGCGAGCAACCGGGCTCCATCAAGCGCAACGTGCTCTTTGTGTTTCAGCCGGCCGAGGAAACGACCGGCGGCGCCAAGACGGTGTGCGAGAGCGGTGTGTTCGAGCACTATGGGGCAGATCGCATCTTTGGCTTCCATGTGTGGCCCGATTTGCCTGCCGGTACGTTGGCGAGTTGTCCCGGTCCGCTGCTGGCGCGCTCAAGCGAGACGCACATTCATATCCATGGCGCGAGCATCCATATCGCCAAGACCTACGGCGTTCCAGTCGAGGAATCGCACGATGCCGCGCTGGCAGCGGCCAAGTTCTTAGTTTCCGAGCGCGAGCTCATGGACGAGCTGGGTGCCGACGAGCCCTGCATTGGTAAGTTCGGCCTGCTGCAGGCCGGCGCCGTCTGCAATGCGGTGGCGGGGGAGGCCCATGTTGCCGGCAGCCTGCGTGTGTTTACGGACGACATGTTCGACCGGGCGCGCGAAGGCGTGCGCCGCGTGCTGGACGATGCCTGTGCCGCAACGGGCTGCACGTATGATCTCGACTTTGCCGAGGGCTATCCGCCGGTCGACAACGACCCCGAGTTGTTTGCCAGCGTCGCGCCTGCCTTGCCCGGGCTGCAGCTTGTGGAGGAACCGCTGCTGATCGCCGAGGATTTCGCGTTCTATCAACGCCATCTGCCGGGCGTGTTTTTCCTGCTGGGCACGGGTATGCCAGAGGACCAAGACAACCCGAGTGATTCGGATGGCTGTCCCGCCTATGCCACAAGCGCTCTGCATACCGATAGCATGCTCTTCGACGAGGAAATCCTTCTCAAAGGCCTCGATGTCTACAAACGATTGCTTTTGCTTGACTAAGGCGCAAAGGACTATTTGTTCTAGAAAACACGAACAAACGTACGATATAATAGAGATGTAAGTCTATAGAAACGTTTGACGTTACTAACGTAAGGCGATACTATGATTGCATCGTATAAAGATGAGGATACCGAACGCTTTGCCATGGGTGTGCGGGTCAGGAGGTTCGTGCCCTTTGAGCGTGTTGCGTTGAGGAAGATTCGCCAACTGCAGGTTTGTGCTTCGCTTGATGATCTTCGCGTTCCACCGGGCAACCGCCTGGAAGCTTTGAAGGGCGATCGTGCCGGTCAATATAGCATCCGTGTTAACGAGCGCTATCGGGTCTGTTTTGAGTGGAGACAGGAGATGGCTTGGAATGTCGAAATCGTCGATTATCACAAGTGATGAGACTTCGGCCGATTTGCTGTCGCCGGTGACTCCTGGTGAGCTTCTCAAAGAGGAGTTTCTTGTTCCCATGGGCATTTCTCAATATCGCCTTGCGAAAGAGACTGGGATTCCGGCTCCTGTCTCTTATACA
>CABSYS010000001.1:0-32481 GCA_902482045.1 uncultured Collinsella sp. | reverse complement strand
AATGGAGCGGACAACGGGGCTCGAACCCGCGACCCCAACCTTGGCAAGGTTGTGCTCTACCAACTGAGCCATGTCCGCTTACGGGGATTAATCTTACGTGATACCCGCATTCTATGCAAGAACTTTTTTGAAAAGTTTTGCGACGCCCTCGCGAACCTCGCGAAGACATCAGCCATCACGGAAGGTGTAGGCAAACGCAAACTCGCCGCAAGAGGCCCCCTACACCTCACCGAGCATGATCCAGGCAGAGCTGTCCTGCGCGAGCCTGCCGTCTGCAAGCGGTGATGAGGTGAGCAGGACCCTGCCCGCCGGCAGCTCCACGGGTGCTGCGCCGAAGTTCGTCACACACGCCCAGCCGTTGTCGCGGCGATAGGCGATGACGCCGCCCTCGGCGCCGTCGGCGCCATCCGCAAGACCGGTGCGCCCGTCAAGATCGAGCCACGCAAGATCGTTGGCGCACCCGCGCAGCTTGCGCCGCAGCCAGAGGGCGTCACGATAGAGCGCAAGCATCGATGTCGGGTCCGCTTCTTCCCTATCGGCAGCGTAATCGGAAAACCATGCAGGCTGCGGCAGATGGGGCGCCGCATCGGCGTCCGCCGGTGAAAACCCAAACGATCCGCCTTGCGCGGGATCGTCCGCCGCCACCCACGGCAGGGGCACGCGACAGCCGTCGCGCCCCTTCTCGTTCTTCGGTCCGTGCGTATTGGTCGCAGTAGGATCTTCGAGTGCAGCCCACGGGATGTCAGCCACCTCAAAAAGGCCGAGCTCCTCACCCTGGTACACGTATGCCGAGCCCGGAAGCGCCAGCTCAAGCAAAAGGGCTGCCCGCGCGCGGCGCTCGCCGAGTTCACGGTCCTCGTCATAAGACGACCCGTCACGTAAGAGCCAGTCGAGCGCAATCTGATGATAGCGCGTCGCCTTGATTTGCGGCAGGGCATAACGTGTCGCCACGCGCGGCACGTCGTGGTTGGAGAGTACCCAGGTCGAGGCGGAATCGGATTCGACGGCTGCCTTCAAGCCCTTCTCGATTGCAGTGCGCATGTCATCATAGGTCCAAGTGGCCTTGGCAAACTCAAAGTTGAATGTCTGGCCAAGCTCGCTGGGACGCGCGTAGAGATACTGGCGCTCGGGCAACACCCACGCCTCGGCAACGGCACTGCGCGGCGGATTATAGCGGTCGAACACGCGGCGCCACTCGCGATAGATCTCGTGGACCTCATTGCGGTCCCACAGCGGATGGGTGCCGTCGTCAACCATGTCATCGCCCTCGGCGAGATGCCACCGGTCGAGGTCATCGCGGTCGAGATCCTTGGCGAGACCCTGCGCCACATCAATGCGAAAACCGTCGACGCCTCGATCGCTCCAAAACGCCAGGACGTCGCAAAATAGCGCGTGAACCTCAGGGCATGACCAGTCAAAGTCCGGCTGCTCGGGCGTAAACATGTGCAGATACCACTGACCGTCCGCAACACGCGTCCATGCGGGGCCGCCAAAGTTGGCATTCCAATTGGTGGGAGGCAGCTCGCCATGCTCGCCGCGACCATCGCGGAAGATATAACGGGCGCGCTCGGGCGATCCGGGGCCGGCGGCAAGAGCGGCTTCGAACCAGGGGTGCTGGTTGGAGGAATGGTTGGGCACGATGTCGACGATGACCTTGATGCCGCGCGCGTGAGCCGCAGCGATCATGTCATCGAAGTCGTCAAGTGAGCCGAGACGTGGGTCGACATCGCAGTAGTCCGCCACATCATAGCCGCCATCGACAAGAGGCGATGGGTAAAACGGGCTCAGCCAGATGGCCTCGATACCCAGCCGCTCAAGATAGTCCATCTGCTGGGTAATGCCCGCGATATCGCCCAGACCCGAACCAGTCGAATCCTTAAACGAACGCGGATAGATCTGATAGATCGCGGCATCGGACATCCATGAGCGCGAAGAGGACTTTTCTGTGGCCATGGGGTGTGTCTCCCTTGCAACGAGGTTTTGCGAGATGCCCACGATGATACGCCCAAAGCTGACATCCGCGGCAAACAACGCAACAGCCACGTCCCAAAACGCTCGCTCCCTCTCGGGTTCGAACCTCCCGGGACGAATCGACCGATTAGTGAAAAGAACGGAAGACCCACTCCCCCGGCCACGACAGCGAGCGGGCTCCGGGTGCCCCAGCTTGCCGCGAAAGAGGAGGGAAGCGTACTTTATGTACGCGACCGACGATTGAGGGGCAAGATGGGGTGCCCGGGGCTCGCACAGCGTCAACAAAAAACGCGGTTCGTTAGAACCGCGTAAGATAGTTGGAGCGGACAACGGGGCGTCCGCGTATCCGCTTCGCGGATCCGCACCGGCTTCGGCCGCCTGCCGGCGTCCTTGCCAGCTCGCTACAAACGCTCCGCGTTTGCTTAACGCTCGCTCCCTCTCGGGTTCGAGCCCATGCGATGGGTACGAAAAAGCCCGGCTACCGTAGTAGCCGGGCTGTTGCGTTTGGAGCGGACAACGGGGCTCGAACCCGCGACCCCAACCTTGGCAAGGTTGTGCTCTACCAACTGAGCCATGTCCGCATATGTAAAACAAAACGGGCGCCGGAGCGCCCGGATGTTGCCTGGAGGCGAAGCCCGGATTCGAACCGGGGGTAAAGGCTTTGCAGGCCTCTGCCTTACCACTTGGCCACTTCGCCGAAAAAGGACCGTTAAGAACGGTCCGGAAATGCAATGGAGCGGACAACGGGGCTCGAACCCGCGACCCCAACCTTGGCAAGGTTGTGCTCTACCAACTGAGCCATGTCCGCTTGCGGGTTATTAATTTACGCGAGTTATCCAAAAGACGCAAGTACTTTTTTCAAAAAAAATTGCCCAAAGCAAGTTCGCGCAGGGAAATCATGTCAACCCAAGGCGCTAAGCGCACGATTCCAATGTCGAGCTAAACAGCTTCACCATCCGAACGCGTGTGCCGGCACCATCCGTGCGACGGGCAACCTCCACATTATCGACGAGCATGCGCATAAGCTTGATACCACGTCCGCGTTCCTCGGATGCCACCGGCTCGCTCGCCCCATCGATAGAATAGCCAGCGCCCCGATCAAGCACCTCGAGCACAACACGGTCCCCGTAGGCCTGAACCGTCAGGATGCAGCCAACACCGCCCGCATGGTCATATGCGTTACCCAATGCCTCACCCAACGCCAATGCGACGTCATAGCGCTCATCACGCCTCAGGGGAAGCGATTCGAGGAGCTCGGCCACACGATGCCGATAATACGGGAGATTCTCGATGCCTCGCTGCACTTCGATGCTCTTGCTCCATCGTGGCAACTCTCCCACCGGAATGGCGGGAATCGACTCACGCGCCGGACCCGCAACATGAAGGATGTCGACAAGTCGGGCAATCTCCAAAAAGCGAATGACCTCATCGGAGGCGTTAACGAGCGAAAGCAGGCCCTCTCGCCTCATGAGCTCTCTGGCACGTGTAAGCAAAAACGCCAAACCCGTCGAGTCGATAAAGCCCACGGCCTGGCAATTGATGACAACGCGACGCACGCCCCGGTCGATCAAATTATCCAACCGTCGGCGCAGGACGGACACCGA
Source organism: uncultured Collinsella sp. (assembly GCA_902482045.1). Classification (GTDB taxonomy): domain Bacteria; phylum Actinomycetota; class Coriobacteriia; order Coriobacteriales; family Coriobacteriaceae; genus Collinsella. The sequence goes on along the minus strand of CABSYS010000001.1, from coordinate 28,906 downwards.
GGCGATGTCAACATCGCCCGGTGGCGTCAAAACCGCTATGTCATTCCACTCATTCATACGACCATGGTTCCCCAAAAGAGCTCGCTCGATGCACACGTTTCTTCAACCGTAGGGATTTCGCCCGTCAAGCGACGTGGCCTACGATCGACCCCGTAAAAACTCAAGGGAAACCAGCGCGATGTCATCGTCCAGCGCCGACTCGGTAAAGCGGTCAAGCTCGCCCAAGACCTTACCGCAGATTCCCGATACGCCCTCACTCGAAACAGAGAGCAGAAGGTCACGAAGGCGCTGCTCGCCAAAGAAAGCACCCGAGCGATCACGTGCCTCGATCGTTCCGTCGGTATACATAAATAGCATGTCACCAGGAGCGAACGTAAACACGCCCGTCTCGTACACCATGCTCTCAAAGGCACCGATCACGCCCGACTGGCACCCAAGGAGCTCCACTTCTCCCCCGCAGGTCTCGCCGCTGCCAAGCGGCTTCGATGACGGCCTAATGACCATAGTGGGAGGATGTCCCGCTGAGCAATAGGTAGCGCGGCCCGCTTTAAGATCGATCTTGGCGATAAACGCCGTAACAAACGTCTCGACCCTCGAAAAGCCCATGAGCATGCTATTGAGCGAGCGGGCCATGCGGGCAGGCCCCGCACCCTCCCAGGCATAGGCCGTCAGCGCCGTCTTGACGAGCGCTGACATCGACGCCGCCTCAATTCCCTTGCCGGATACATCGCCCAAAATCATAACGGCGCAATCGTCGGGAAGTCGGACAAGCGTATAGAAGTCACCGCCGACCAACGCGGAATTCGTTGCCGATAGGTATACCGAATCGGTTGCGATGCCCGGAACGTCACCAAGCGAATTTCTCATGCCAATCTGAAGCGTCTGAGCGATATGACGCTCTTCGCGCTTTTGAGATTCGCCTTCGTAGATCAGTTCAAAGTCATGCGCCAAGTGCACCAAGTAGTCATATTCAAGGTCATCAATCGGCTCTTGACTACCATCACGAAGCAGCAGCGCGCGCGTCGTCGGGCCCTTCGCAACAGAGGCAGGAACAATCGCGTCGTTACTGTGCTTGTCATCACCCTCAGGGCGCGGACGCCCCGCCTCGATGCCGGTGTCGACGTAGAGACCCTGGCAAGGCAGACCATGTGCCCTAAGCCAGCCTCCCATAGGCATCGATTCGTCAACGCGAGTTATACGGACGTGTTTAAGATCATCGGCACTCGTGCCGCCCAAAACAGATGCTTCAAAGCCATCAGGGCCAGCTCCCAGACGTGCCGCTGGCGCCGTCGTAGAAAAGAAAAGCTTCTCGGGATCGTCCGGCAAAGCAACTCGACTGCCGCCTTCAAAATCTATGACATAGGAGTCCAGACTGGCGTCATACTCAACAGGGCAAAAATGGCAGATGAGCATATTGCAGATCTCGGACGATACCGCCTGGGTAGCCGCGGCGGAATCGTCTAGAAAGGTAAACAACTCATCACGTAAGACATTGAGCGAGCGGCCAAGCTCGGCCGTGCGACGAGAGCGAAGACTCGATGCCATGCCGACCAGCTGGATAGACAGGTAATCGCAAATGACCTCGAGTACATTAACGTCATAGGCGAGCGGTGCCTGGGGACGTTTCCAACCAACTTCCAGCACGCCAAGGATCTGCGTACCGTAAAAAACGGGAAGACAGATCTCGCTGCGGTACGGAGGCATATCCTGCATGCGCAACAGGTGCTTAGAACGATTGTCCAAATCCATAAACATGCCCGAGGCGACACGATCGCCCTCAAGGTCCTGCTGAATCGACAGACGGCAAGCGCGCGACTCGCGAAGCACGTACGTCGGAATGCCAGCGCCATACGGCAAAAACTCGGGCAGGTAGCTGTCGTACAGCTCCTTGGAAACACCGCGTAGCTTAAAACCGCCGCTCTCCGAAAAATAAATCGCAGCTCCAGAAGCATCGAGCGTTCCGACGAGCTGATTTAAAACGGTATCAAGCAGGCTGGGTAGCTCATCGGAGCCCACTGTGCTCATAATGACCGACAACGTGCCCGAGAGGCGCTTATTCGCCACTCTAAGCTCCGAAAGCGCACGCTTGAGCTGGCGGTCGTGCGAATACTGTTCTTCGATGCTATGAAGCGCCACCAGAACGCGCGGCGCGCGGCGTCCAAAGATACGTGGAGGCATTACGGAGCCCGCGCGAACCAAGACGGGAATAAAGGAGCCGTCGCTCAGCTTGAGCATCAGTTCGCTCTCGGAGCCATCAGTTTCAAATGGTAGACGGTGTTCTGTCGCACGTTCAAAAGCGGATGAGTACAGAACGTCTTTAACATCTCCACCGATGACGTCGGCGCGATCCTCACACATCAAACCAAGTAAGCGATTATTCACATGCAGAATGGTTCCGTCGAGCTCGCAGATGATGACAGCATCGCTCGTGATCTCGACTAGTTGGGCAACGTCTGCCCACTCGTTGCGTTCAAGCGTTTCCATCGTGGACCCCACCGTCTATCGGTAACAAAAAAGCCTCCGAAGAGGCTTCTGAAATGCGATGGTGTCGGAGGCGGGACTTGAACCCGCATGACCAAAAAGCGGTCACTAGCACCTCAAGCTAGCGCGTCTGCCAATTCCGCCACTCCGACATGCTATGTTGTTGATTCGCGGTTCGTTTTGTTGGACCCGCGCGTTCAACGAGGAAGATAATAACCTATGATTCGAGAACTGTGCAAGCACTTTTTTGAAAAAAGTTTACGAATTTGTAAATGCGCAGGTAGATCCGTATGTCCGGGTCGGAATGGGGGCAACTTCCCAACGCGTCCTCGGGCATGCGGCACATTTTGTTTCGCGCTTCGCGCTACAAAATGTGCCGCCCCCTGCGGAATGCGTTGGGAAGTTGCCCCCATTCCGACCCTGCGTTAACGCACTTCAAGCACAGCTATCAAACATGTTCTGGGGCTGAAAAAAATTTAGTGGCTCGGCTTTGCCGAGCCCTTATATAAGGAGGCCGGAGCTAAAGCTCCGGCCTCGCTATCTTTCCCATTAGATTAAGTGAGCGATCAAGGAATCGCGCTCCCCCTGCCGAGTTACCGCAGGGCCCGCCCTGTTGTTACTTTTCAGAACATCCCGCAGGACGGAGGAAGCCCCGCAGCGCGCAGCGCGCAGCGGGGCTTCCGACATGTCCGAGGACGTTCTGAAAAGTAACTTCAGGGCGGGCCCGAACGATAACAACCGACTACAGGTCGATGTGCGATTCCTTGATCGGGAACGGCTCCGCGAAGTGGCAGGCGCAGCAGTGACCCGGTGCGACTTCCTTAAACTCGGGAAGTTTTTCGGAACAGATGCCCTGCGCGATCGGGCAGCGGGTGTGGAAGCGGCAACCGGTCGGCGGATCCAACGGTGACGGCGGATCGCCAGCAAGGATGATGCGCTTACGGGTCTTCTGGATATCCGGATCGGGAACCGGCACGGCAGACAGCAGCGACTGCGTGTATGGATGGTGAGGCTCGCTATAGAGCGTCTTCCAGTCCGAAACCTCGACCATCTTGCCCAGATACATAACGGCAACGCGATCGGAGATGTGCTGCACGACGGAAAGATCGTGGGCGATAAACAGATACGCGGTACCGAACTTGTCCTGCAGTTCCTTGAGCAGGTTTAGAACCTGGGCCTGAATAGACACATCAAGAGCGGAAACCGGCTCGTCGCAGATAATCAGCTTGGGCTTCAGCGCAAATGCGCGGGCAATGCCGACACGCTGACGCTGACCGCCGGAGAACTCATGAGGATAGCGGTTGATGTGCTCGGGGTTCAGTCCGACAACGTCGAGAAGCTCGCGGACACGCTCAATGCGCTCCTCCTTGGTGCCCACGCCGTGAATGGTCATGGGCTCGGAGACGATCTCGCCGATGGTCATACGGGGATTCAGCGAAGCATAAGGATCCTGGAAGATAAACTGCATCTCGCGACGCATATCCTTGATCTCATGCTTGCTCATCTCGGCAACATCTTTGCCCTGGAAAAACACCTTACCGGCGGTCGGCTTGGTCAAGCGCATGATGGTACGGCCCGTCGTGGACTTACCGCAACCAGACTCACCAACCAGACCAAAGGTCTCGCCAGGATAAATCTCAAAAGAGATGTCGTTTACAGCAGAGACGACGCGCTTGGAAAAACGCTTGGCGAACATGCCGGACTCTGCGGGGAACTCCTTGGAGAGGTGCTCGACCTTCAACAGTGGAGTGCGCTCGTTATTGTCTGCCATTTACGCCTCGCCTCCCTTCTTGGAATCCTTGCGCGTACGGGACGTCACAGGAGCGTTCTTGAGGAACTCGGGGTCGCCAGCGTAGTGGCACGCAGAATAGTGACCAGACTCGGTGACAAAACGCTCGGGGCGCTGCTTGCGGCACTTATCGGTTGCATAGGGGCAACGAGGCGAGAACACGCAGCCCTCGGGCAGGTTCATGAGCGAAGGCGGGTTGCCGTGAATCGGCGTAAGCGGCTTCTTCTCATCGATGGCCTGCTCCGGGATGGAGCGGATAAGGCCCCAGGTATAGGGGTGACGGCTCTCGTAGAAAATTTCCTCAGCAGTACCGAACTCGACGGGACGGCCGGCGTACATAACCATGATCTTGTCGGCCATATCAGCGACGACGCCCAGGTCATGGGTGATCATGATGATGGCGTTGCCGTTCTTCTCCTGCATTTCCTGCATAAGCTCGATAATCTGAGCCTGAATGGTAACGTCCAGGGCAGTCGTGGGCTCGTCGGCAATCAGAATATCGGGATCGCAGGCAAGAGCCATGGCAATCATGACGCGCTGACGCATGCCGCCAGAGAACTGGTGCGGATACTCATTGACGCGCTTCTCGGGCTCGGGGATACCCACGAGGTCCAAAAGCTCGGTAGCGCGCTTGAGCGCCTCCTGCTTAGAGTAGCCACGGTGCAGACGAAGACCCTCGCCCACCTGCTTGCCGATCTTATAGACCGGGTTCAAGGAGGTCATAGGATCCTGGAAGATCATCGCGATGTCGTTACCGCGAATGTGCTGCATCTCTTCCTCGGTCATCTCGAGGATAGAACGACCGCGATAGCGAACGTCGCCGCCCTCGATCTTTCCCGGAGGCATCGAGATAAGACCCATGATGGTCATGGCGGTCACGGACTTACCGGAGCCGGACTCACCGACGACGCCCAGGGTCTCGCCGCGATCGAGCGTGTAGGAGACACCGTCGACAGCGCGAACAACGCCGTCCTCGGTGTGGAAATACATCTTAAGGTCATCGACCTCGAGCAGATGCTGGCCCTCGGGAACCGGCTGGTCCTTCAGGTCCACATAGTTCTTGTTCTTCTTCATCCTTATGCGTCCTTCATCTTGACGTCGAGGGCGTCGCGCAGACCGTCACCCAACAGGGTGAAGGCGAGCACCGTCGAGAGAATTGCCAGACCGGGCATGATCATCATCCAGGGAGCAGTCAGAAGATACTGCTGACCGTCCTGAATCATGGAGCCCCACGAAGGCGCAGGCGGAATAACGCCCATGCCGAGGAAGGACAGAGCGGACTCGGTCAGAATGGCGCCACCAATGTTCATGGTCGCGTAGACCACGATGGAGGCGACGGAGTTCGGGAAGATGTGACGCACAACGATACGAGCATCAGATGCACCCATCGCGCGCGCAGCGTCAACATAGTCGTTTTCCTTGACCGTCAAGATTGCAGAACGGAAGACGCGCGCAATCGAAGGCCAGCCGAGAATGCCGATGGCGATAAAGACGTTCTGAAGACCACGGCCGATAACGGCAATCATGGCGACAACGAACAGCACGTACGGGAACGCCAGGAAGATGTCCGCACAGCGCATGATGATCGTATCCCAGATGCCGCCGTAGAAACCGGCCAGAGCACCCATGACCAGACCGATCACCGTGGAGATCGCGGTGGCCATAATACCGACGGACAGCGAAACGCGTGCACCGTAGATAACGCGGACGAGAATGTCACGACCAAGGGCGTCGGTGCCAAACGGGTGCTCTGCACACGGAGCCAGCAGCGACGTCTCGGCCATGGTGGTCGAGTCGGAAGCCGTCGGGGAACCGAGCCAGGGCTTAGCCCACAGATCTGCAGTCAGGGCAACCACAACGACGATGATGATCCAGCAGACACCGATGACGGCGAGCTTGTTCTTGCGAAGACGCTTAAAAGCGTCGCCCCACAGCGTGCGGGACTTGGCGGGAGCAGATGTGGCCTTGGTGTCGGTAGCCTGCTCCTGAGACTGAGAATCAGTTTCCTGCATGAGACGTACCTCCCTTAGGCCTTATCCGACGGACCGCCAAGGCGGATGCGCGGGTCGAGGAATGCATAGCTAATGTCGACGAGCAGGTTGATCACCATGACGACGACAACGATGAGCGTAACGCCGCCCATAACGATGGGCCAGTCACGCATGCTAATGGCGCGATAGACCTCATAGCCGATGCCGGGCCAGTTGAAGACCGTCTCGGTCAGGATGGCGCCCGAAAGCATGCCGCCAAAGTCGACACCAATATAGGTAACGACGGGGATGAGTGCATTCTTAAGCGCATGCTTGATGATGATCGCGCGATTGGAGAGACCCTTGGCTTTTGCCGTACGGATGTAATCCTGGTTCATGACGTCAAGCAGCTGCGAGCGCATGATGCGGGCGGCATAGGCGGTCGAAACCGAAGCCAGCGTAATGGTCGGAAGCACATAGTGCATCCAATCCTGATACTGAGAGCTGGAACCGCCGGCACCCGAGATCGGCATGGAGAATGCACCGCCCGTGGCGTCCTTGAGGATGACGCCAAAGAACAGCTGCAGCAACATGCCGAGCCAGAAGGCCGGGACCGCGACGAGGATCGACGTGGTGAGCGTTACCAAAATATCCCAGAAGGAATAACGCTTTACCGCCGAAATGATACCCGCACCGATACCCATGATTGCCTCGAGCACGATGGCGCACGCTGCAAGTTTGACCGTATACGGATACTTCTGGGCAAAGATTTCCGTAACCGGCAGCTTGCGCTGATACGAATTGCCCAGATCGCCATGAAGCAGGCCGTTCATGTAATACAAGTAACGGTCCACGAGCGACGTTTGAACGGGATCGCCGTTCTCGTCAAGGATCGCGTTGCCGTCCTCGTCCGACTGGACCAGGTGATAGCGGACGCGAAGCTGAAGCTCCACCTCGGGGGACAGAGCCTTGTCTCCACCGATCAGCTTGATCGGATCTCCCGGCACGATATTCTGGAGGGCGAACAGAATCAGCGTAACGCCCAAAAATACCGGGATGAACTGAAGCACACGTTTAACGATGTACTTACCCATACCACTCCCCTATCTAGGGATTAACCTAAATGGGATGCCGATCGCCAGACCGGCATCCCAAAATTACCATCAGCCAGTTTACCCCAGGTTAGGGAGAACTGTATGTTTCCCATGAGGTCTACGTAAATACTTGACCCTCACGGAAGCTGCAAACTCTTAGGCGAGCTCAGCGGTACCCAGATCGGCGTGCTTCTGCGGATCGACATAGAGGTGCTTGATGCGATCGGAGCCGGCGACGGTGTGCGTGTAGAACATAATCGGGATGACCGGGCAGTCGGCAGCGACCATTGCGTCGGCCTCCTGCATCTTAGCGACGCGCTCCTCGTCGTCAACAATAGTACGAGCCTCGTCGACCTTGGCGTCGAACTCGGGGTTGTTGTAACCAGAGCGGTTGTCGCCACCGAGGGAGTCGGAGTGGAACAGCGGATACAGGAAGTTGTCCATGATCGGGTAGTCGGCAATCCAGCCCAGACGACCGAACTCATAGTCGAAGTTCTGGTACTGCTCAAGCAGGGCAGACCACTCGGGGGTATCGGAGACGGCGTCGATGCCCACCTTGGCGAGGTCGCCGATGATGGACTCCATGATCTCCTTGTGGCCACCGTCCTGGTTGTAGGACAGCTTCACGTTAATGCCACGGCTACCGTTGGCGTCGGCAGGAGCAACCTTGTCGAGGTACTCGTTAGCCTTGTCGACGTCGTAGGCGCAGAACTCCCATGCGCCCTCCTTGTAGCCATCGATGCCCGGAGGAACAATGCCGTCGGCGGGGGTACGGGTGCCCTTGAAGATGGTCTTGCAGATGGCCTCACGGTTGATGGCCAGGGAGATACCCCTGCGCAGGTCGGCGTTGTTGAACGGCTCGGCCGTGTTGTTGCAAGTCAGGTAGTAGGTGGAAGGCTCGGCGCCGAGCAGCATGCGCTCGCCGTCACCCATGGTGTAGCCGTCCTTGGACACGCCGCGATCCTTCTTGGCGGCATCGATCTGAGCAACGGGAACGTCGCAGACATCGAGGTTACCGGCCTGGAACTCCTTGTAGGCGGTCTCCATATCCTTGATGACCTGGAAGTGGATGCCATCGATCTTGGCCTTGTCGCCATAGTAATCGTCGAACTTCTTGACGTTGATCTCCTGGCCATCCTCCCACTTGCCGTCCATCATGAACGGGCCGTTACCGACCGGGGCAAGGTAGAAGCTCTTGACATCGGACTCGGCGCACTCGGGAACCGGGGCCAGAGCCGGGTGAGAGGCGACGAAGGGGAAGTCGGCGTAAGCGGAAGCCAGCTTGACGACGAGGGTCTCATCGTCGGGGCAGGTAACACCGCTGAGCTCGGTAGCGTTACCGGCAAGCAGATCGTCATAGCCCTCGACCATGGAGAGGTGATAGGAGACCTCGGAAGGGCCGTACTCGGTAGCGACAGCCGACTTGGTGTTGACCAGACGCTCCCAACCGAGCTTGAAGGACTTGGAGGTAACGTCGTCACCGTTGTGGAACTTGGCCTTCTTGATCTTGAAGGTAAACTCGGTGGCGTCGTCGTTGGCCTCGAAGGACTCGCAAGCCAGCGGAACGATCTCGCCCTTCTCGGCGTCATAAGAGGTCAGAGCGTCAAAGAGCTGGTACTCGACCTGAGTGCCCTGGTCCTCCTGGACATTGTAGGGGTCGATGCAGACCGGGTTGTTGATGTAGAAGTTCAGCGTCGAACCGGACTCAGAACCGGAAGCGTCGCCGCCCTTCTTGCCGCATGCGGCAAGAAAAGCCATGGAGCTCGCAGCGAGGGTGCCGCCGACAAAGGCGCGACGACCCATAACGGGCTGGTGGAACATAGAATCAGCCATGCCATCCTCCTTATGAGATAGGACAAAGAAATGTTCAGTCGGACACATGTCGAGACAATCCGATCCGAACCATCAAAACGCCGCCCGCCGCTATGGCTGGTTATGCACAGCGGACCAACGTTTTGCAATACAGTAGCGCATTTTATGCACGATTTGGGGCTAATTCCGGTTAACGGTCGAGAATTTCTTTAGTTGGGCGCAGTATGTGGTGATATTTTTGACTCTGTTACGAATATGTAAATAAAAAAGGGTCCCGCACTTGCGGAACCCTTTACAAGTACTTATGCGGCTCGTGATTAGTAGCCCACGATGCCCTGCGGGAAGAAGAACATGCACAGCACGACGCACACGGCAAACACGACAGCCATGATGACGGTCAGGCGGTCGAGGTTCTGCTCCATAACGCCTGTGGCAGAGCTGGAGTTATACAGCGAGCTAGCGATCATATCCGAAACGCCGGTACCCTTACCGGAATGCATCAGGACGAGAATCGTCAGCGCCACGGCAGAAACAGCCCAAACGACAAACAGAAGAATCTGGAACGGACCCATAGATAAGCTCCTTAATAGAACAATTCAAACTCCAGTACTGTACCACAATCCCCCGCTCTCCCCTACCTGCCACTCGGGGACGGTGCGGAAATGGCAGAAATACCAAAAAGGGGGTTGCCCGAATATGGGCAACCCCCTGCAAGAAAACGCTTGGAGTTTTCTCTTAGGCCTCGGTGGCGAGCACGCGACCCGTCATCTCGGCGGAAGGCTCAATACCAGCCATGGTGAGCATGGTCGGAGCGATATCGGAAAGACGGCCGTCCTCGATACCGGTGAGCTTGGCCTTCTCATCAACGATGATGAACGGCACACGGTTGGTGGTGTGAGCCGTGAACGGATGCTTGGAACCGTCGGAAGCAACGTCAAACATGTGGTCGGCGTTGCCGTGGTCGGCGGTGATCAGCGCAAAGCCGCCCTTGGCGAGAATCGCCGGGACAACCTTGGACAGGGCATCGTCAACAGCCTCGACGGCCTTAACGGCGGCGTCGAAGACACCGGTGTGACCAACCATGTCGCAGTTCGCGAAGTTCACGATGTAGAAATCAGCGCGATCCTCGTTGATGGCGGCGACGAGCTTCTCGGTAACCTCGGGAGCGCTCATCTCGGGCTGCAGATCGTAGGTAGCGACCTTGGGGGAAGCGACGAGCACGCGCTCCTCGCCCTCCTTGGGCTCCTCGATGCCGCCGTTGAGGAAGAACGTCACATGGGCGTACTTCTCGGTCTCGGCGGTATGCAGCTGCTTCAGGCCATTGGCGGCGATAACGTCGGCCAGGACGTTCTCGGGGAACGTCTTGGGGAAGGCGACCTCGACGTCAAACGTCGGATCGTACTCGGTCATCGTCACAAAGTGCGAAAGCTTGATCTGCTCGCGCTCAAAGCCGTCGAACTCCTTGTCCGTGAACACACGGGTCATCTGACGAGCGCGGTCGGGACGGAAGTTGAAGAAGATGGCCGCGTCGCCCTCGTGGATGCCCTCGTTGTGGGCAGCGAAGGGCTCGACGAACTCGTCGCCGCGCGGATCCTTCTCGTAGTAGGCCTTGATACCGGCAACGGGGTCGGTATCAGTATCGGACGCGTTGACCATGACGTCGTAGGCGCGCTGGATGCGCTCCCAACGATTGTCGCGGTCCATGGCCCAATAACGGCCCGAGACGGTGGCAACGCGAGCGTCGCAACCGGTCTCCTCGGAAATCTTAGCCAGGAAGGCGCAGAACTCACTCATGTAACCGGCACCGGACTGCGGGTCGACGTCGCGACCATCCATGAAGGCGTGGACGCGAACGGTCTTGACACCGTGCTCGGCAGCCATCTTGACCAGAGCCTCGACGTGGTTCATGTGAGAATGAACACCGCCAGGGCTCATAAGGCCCATGAGGTGGAGAGTCTTGCCGTCAGCCTTGACGTCGTCCATAGCCTTGACGAAGACCTCGTTCTTGGCGATGGAGCCGTCCTTGATGGCGTTGTTGATGCGCGAAAGCTCCTGGAACACGATGCGTCCGGCACCGATGTTGAGGTGACCCACCTCGGAGTTACCCATCTGGCCATCGGGAAGACCCACGTCCTCGCCCGAAGCGCCGAGCGTGGTGTGGGGGTACTTCTCATACAGGTTATCAAGGAAGGGCGTCTTGGCAGCGGCGACGGCGTTCTCGCCATCAGCCGGAGCAAGGCCGCAACCATCCATGATGATCAGGAGTGCAGGAAGATGACGCTGTGCCATATGTCCTACTCGCCTGCCTTGACGACCATAGAGGCGAAGTCGGCAGCCTTGAGCGAAGCGCCGCCCACGAGGGCGCCGTCAACGTCGGGCTTGGCGACGAGCTCGGCGATGTTACCGGGCTTGGCAGAGCCACCATAGAGAACGCGAATGCCGTTAGCGAGCTCCTCGCCGAACATCTCCTTGAGGGTCTCACGGATAGCGCCGCAGACCTCCTGAGCGTCCTCGGCGGTAGCGGTCTTGCCGGTGCCAATGGCCCAGATGGGCTCGTAGGCGACGACGACCTGCTTGGGGCAAGTGATCTCAAGACCAGCAAGGCCAGCCTTGACCTGGTTCACGACGTGCTCGACATAGGTGCCAGCCTCGCGGACCTCAAGGGACTCGCCGCAGCAGAAGACGGGAACAAGACCTGCGGCAACGAGGGCCTTGGCCTTCATGTTCTGATCCTCGTCGGTCTCGTGGAAGTAGTCGCGACGCTCAGAGTGACCGATGATGCAGTAGGTGCAGCCAGCGGACTTGAGCATGTCGCAAGAGGACTCACCGGTGAAGGCACCCTTGGCCTCCCAGTACACGTTCTGTGCACCGAGGGCGATGGGGGCAGCCTGAATGCGGTCATGAACCGTGGTGATGTCGATGGTCGGAGGGCAGACGAGCACCTCGACGCCAGCCGGAACCTCGGGCAGAGCCTGAGCCAGCTCGTCGGCGAGTTTGGCGGCCTCGGCGACGTCGTTGTTCATCTTCCAGTTACCAGCGATGAGAAGGGTGCGATTAGGCATCGAGAAGCGCCTCCACTCCGGGCAGGGCCTTACCCTCGACGAGCTCCATGGAAGCGCCACCACCGGTGGAGATCCAGCTCATCTTGTCGGCCAGGTTGAACTTGTTGACAGCTGCGACAGAGTCGCCACCGCCGATGATCGAGGTGCAGTCGGCCTCGGCGACAGCCTCGGCGATAGCCTGGGTGCCGTGAGCGAAGTTGTCGAACTCGAAGACGCCCATGGGGCCGTTCCAGAACACGGTCTTGGCGCCCTTGACGGCCTCGGCGTAAAGCTCCTCGGTCTTGGGGCCGATGTCCATACCCTCGCGGTCGTCGGGGATAGCGTCGGAAGCGACAACCTCGGGGACAGCGTCCTCGCCAAAGTGATCGGCAACGCGGTTGTCGATGGGGAGCAGGATCTTGACGCCCTTCTCCTCGGCCTTCTTGAGCATCTCACCGGCGCGCTCGACCCAGTCCTCTTCCTTGAGGGACTGACCGACGGACAGGCCCTGAGCCAGGAAGAAAGTGTAGGCCATGCCGCCACCGATGATCAGGGTATCAGCGGAGTCGATGAGGTGATCGAGAACGCCGATCTTGGAGGAAACCTTGGAACCGCCGACGATGGCGACGAAGGGGCGCTCGGGCTCGGCGAAGATGCCGGTCAGCGTGTCGACCTCCTTCTCGAGCAGGAAGCCGGCGACGGCAGGCAGGTAAGCGGCGGGGCCCACGACGGAACCCTGGGCGCGGTGAGCGGTGCCGAAGGCATCGAGAACGAAGACGTCACCATAGGAAGCGAGCTTCTTGGCGATCTCGGGATCGTTCTTCTTCTCACGCTTGTCAAAACGGACGTTCTCGAGAACGAGGACCTTGCCCGGCTCGACGGCGGCGACAGCCTCGGCGGCCTTCTCGCCATACGTGTCGGCAACAAAAGCAACGTCAAGGCCAGAGAGCTCAGCGAGCTTCTTGGCGACAGGCTCGAGGGAAAGCTCGGGCTGGAAGCCAGTGCCCTCAGGACGGCCGAGGTGGCTCATGAGGATGACGCGAGCGTTGTGCTCAACGAGGTAGTTGATGGTGGGCAGGGCAGCCTTAATACGGGTGGTGTCGCCAACGACGCCATCCTTGATAGGCACGTTGAAGTCAACGCGGACGAGAACGCGCTTGCCGTCGACATCGATGTCGCGGACGGTCTTCTTGGTAAAGGCCATGTTTGCTTCTACCTTTCGTACGTGTCTGCCTTCCATTACGGCAGACGATTTCTTATAAAAAGGACGCGACCCTAGGGTGTAAGCCCTATAAGGCCGCGCCCTTCTTTAGACGCTCAACGAGCTATTCGCTAAAAGCTAAATTAAGCAACGAACTTCTCGAAGTACTTGATGGTGCGGACCATCTGAGAGGTGTAGGAGTTCTCGTTGTCGTACCAAGAGGTGACCTGAACGAGGGTCTGGCCGTTGCCGAGGTCAGAGCACATGGTCTGCGTGGCGTCGAAGATGGAGCCGTGGGTCTCGCCGACGATGTCGCGGGAGACGATCTGGTCCTCGTTGTAGGCGAAGGTATCGGGGATGGTCTCGGCGTAGGCCTTCATGGCAGCGTTGACCTCGTCGACGGTGACCTTCTTGTCAACGACGGCGTAGAGGTTGGTCAGCGAGCCGGTCGGCGTCGGGACGCGCTGGGCGGCACCGATGAGCTTGCCGTTGAGCTCGGGGAGAACCAGGCCGATGGCCTTGGCAGCGCCCGTGGTGTTCGGGACGATGTTCTCGGAGCAGGCGCGGGAGCGACGGAAGTTGCCCTTGCGCTGCGGGCCGTCGAGCGGCATCTGGTCGCCGGTGAAGGCGTGGATGGTGGTCATGATGCCGGACACGATGGGAGCGAAGTCGTTGAGACCCTTGGCCATCGGGGCAAGGCAGTTGGTGGTGCAGGAAGCAGCGGAGATGATGTTGTCCTCAGCGGTCAGCGTCTCATGGTTGACGTTGTACACGATGGTGGGCAGATCGCTGCCGGCCGGAGCGGAGATGACGACCTTCTTGGCGCCAGCGTTGATGTGGGCCTGAGCCTTAGCCTTGCTGGTGTAGAAGCCGGTGCACTCGAGAACGACGTCGACGTCGAGGTCGCCCCAAGGCAGGTTGTTGGCGTCGGCCTCCTTGTAGATCTTGATCTCCTTGCCGTCAACGGTGATGGAATCCTCGCCAGCAACGACCTCGTGATCGCGAGCGTAGTTGCCCTGCGTGGAGTCGTACTTCAGCAGGTAAGCGAGCATATCGGGAGAGGTGAGGTCGTTGATAGCGACGATCTCGGAGCCCTCATGACCGAACATCTGACGGAAAGCCAGACGACCGATGCGACCGAAGCCGTTAATAGCAACCTTTACTGCCATTGTGTCTCCTTTCGTAAGGCCCCCGCGAGCTACAGCGCCCGCCGTTGAGGCCCACAAACTAACCACTCGCCTAATATACCTTTTTTTTGACTTGAATTTCACGAGAATGCTCGAAATTGAAAATCAAATTTACGTTAAAACGTTTTAAAGAATAAAATAGCAGCTAAATCCGTATATAAGTCGATACTTCAAACTACTTGTTTGCTTCAATGAGCTTTTCAAGCCTCAAAACTCGATGGTAGAGGGCCGACTTCGACAAGGGAGGGTCAGCCATCTCCCCCAGATCGCGCAGTGACAGATCAGGATAGCGCTCGCGCAGGTCGCAAAAGACCGCCAAGGCGTCCGGAAGCGTGTCGCGCAAACCCCGCTGTTCGAGCTCATCGATCAACGCAAGCTGATGCTGGGCGGCACCCGCACTTCTGGTCTGATTGGCCAGCTCGGCATTCACGCGACGGTTTACGTCGTTCTTAACCAATTTGACCGCGCGCGCTTCCTCGATCTCGGCAACGCTGCGCTTGGCGCCGACCAGCTTTAGAAGCTGCTCGATCTCCTCGGCGCTCTTAATGTAGACGGCAAAGGATCCGCGCCGCGCGTTAACGCGCGCATGGACCCCAATCTGCTCCAATAGATCGCAAAGCCCCCGGGCATACTGCTCGCCCTGCACCGCAATCTCCAAATGAAAATCGCCGCGTGGATCGGCCACGAAACCGCCGGCGATGAGCGCGCCGCGGATGTAGGCAAGCCTGCAGCAGGGACGGGCAACGATGTGCCGGGGAACACCAGCGACGAGCCCTCCCCTGCGGTCGAGAATGCCCAGCAGCACCAGAGCCTTGTCCAGGTCGGGCTGATCGGGCAGGGTAATGAGATAGTTACGGACCTTATGCAAGACCGATTTACGAACGGTGAATTCCGTTTTGAGCTTAAGGATGCGATGCGTCAGTGTGATCATCGTGCGCGCGACGGCACCCGTCTCAGTCGCGACCGTCAAACGATACCGCCCGGAGCCGGCCAGCGAAAGTGTACCGCTCACACGCGTCAGGGCGGCAAGCGTCGACAAATCGCAGTATTCACATTCGGGTTCGCAGCGCGCGAGCTCGTCACGCACCTCGGCGGTAAACGACATGCAGACCTATGCTTTCGTGTTGGCGCGCGACAGGTCGCGATGGGAAATGCTCACGTGATATTGGGCGCCTTCCAAATAACGTGCCGTGGCCTCGGCGATGGCAACGCTGCGGTGTTGACCGCCCGTGCAGCCGATGGCAATAGAAAGCTGTGGCTTGCCCTCCGCGATATAGCCGGGCATGACCGTATCGAGCAGCTGCGTCCAAGCCTTCCAGAACTCCTGGGTCTTGGGATGGTCCAAAACAAAGTCAGAGACTTTCTTATCGAGACCGGTCATGGTGCGCATCTCGGGATCGTAGAACGGATTGGGCAGGAAGCGGACGTCGATCATAATGTCCGCCTCGACGGGCATGCCGTGCTTAAAGCCAAACGAGAACACGTGAACGTCCATGAGCTGCTGGTCGGACAGCTCGGAGAACGCCATGCGCAATTTATTGCGCAGAGCAGAAGTGCGCAAGCGGCTCGTATCGATAATCATATCGGCTCGATCGCGCACACCCTGCAGCTGCAGGCGCTCGCGCTGAATCGCATCGGCCGTAGTCTCCCCCGGCTTGGCAATGGGGTGGCGGCGGCGGTTTTCGCTATAACGACGGATCAGCACCTCGTCAGAGGCCTCGAGAAACACGATGTCACAGCTCATCTCCCGCTCCTCGAGTGCGGCAACGGCATCGAGCAGCTCATCGAACAAGCCCTGGCTGCGCAGGTCACAGGTGACGGCAAGATGCCTGCCCACGCCCGTATTGATGCCGACGAGTTCGGCAAGCTGGGCGATCAGACGCGGAGGCAAGTTGTCGATGCAAAAATAGCCCATGTCCTCGAACACATGCATGGCCTGCGTTCGGCCCGATCCGGACATTCCGGTGATGATGACGATATCGGGGATGCGCTCCGAGCGCTCCGCCGCATCCATGGCATCTCCCTTTTGCACATGTGCCTCCTAAAACAAGCGCGGGACCCGGCCAGCGGATCCCGCGCGATCAATTGCCTTTATTGAGTATACCGCCCCAAGCGGATACGAGGCCTGTCTTACGCCTCAAGCGCAGCCTTGAACCAACTTGTAATACTCGTGGGGTGCGTGATGGCGGTGCCGACGACAACGGCCCAGGCGCCCGCATCAATCGCGGCGCGGGCTTCCTCGGGCGTGTGCACGCGGCCCTCGCAGATGATGGGAAGACCGGGGAATTCCTCGGTCGCCTGACGCAGGAGCGGCAGATCGGGGCCATCGGCCATGGTGCAGTCGATGGCGGCGACACCATGAGAAAGCGTAGTGGATACCAGGTCAAAGCCCATATCAACCGCACGGCGAATGTCCTCGATGGTGGCGCAGTCGGCCATCAGGAGCACACCCTCCTCGTGCAGCGGACGGAAGGTGTCCTCGACGGTCTTGCCATCAGGACGCGGGCGATCAGTGGCATCAATTGCCACGATGTCGGCACCCGCAGCAACGCAGGCGCGAGCATGACGCAGCGTCGGCGTGATGTAGACGCCCTCGTGTCCATCCTTCCACAAGCCGATGACGGGGACCTCGCAGCGGCCCTTAATGGCGGCGATGTCGGCAAGGCCCTGGCAGCGAATGGCGGCGGCGCCGCCGAGCTCGCAAGCACGAGACATTTGAGCCATGGTCTCGGGCGTACGAAGCGGCTCGCCCATATACGCCTGAACGCTCACGACGAGCTTGCCCTTCAGGGATTGAACCAAAGGATCGACGGTCATGTTCGACTCAACCTTTCTCAAAACAGCCTTCTGAGACACCGCACCTTGACGTTCAAACCGTCGCTCGCGTACCGAAGTACGCTTCGCTCCTCTTTCACGTCAATCTGCGGCACCTCAGAAGGCGCACTTGGTAGTTATGTTTACTTCAACGATGCAAGAAGGTGTTCGGCGGCACCGATGAGCGGAGCATCGCCCTCCAGAGAACCGATGAGGATCGGCGTGTCCTGAAGCGGATCGAGCGCCTGGCTGGCATAGCCCTCGTGCACCGAATCCTTCCACGTCTGCGAACGCCAATCGGGACCTTGGTGAATCACGCCACCCGAAAGCACGATGACCTCAGGGTCCAGGATGTTAGCGAGCGAGCCCAAGCTGGCACCCAGCGCAAAGCCGGCGTCATGGATGACCTCGGTCGCCTTTGCGTCGCCAGCACGGCACAGGTCGTTCACGTCGCGACCGACCGAAGGACGGCTGGGGTCGACGCGACCGAAGCGCTCGTCGTACATACGGCCAATCGAGGTGCCCGAGGCTACCGACTCAAGATGGCCAGAACGCCCGCAGGCGCAGGGAATGCCGGCGGCAGCCGAACACTCGATGTGGCCCATATGGCCGGCAGCACCATGGAAGCCCTGCATCACGCGGCCGTTCTCGACATATGCGCCGCCGATGCCCGTACCGATGCCCAGACACAAGACGGAGAACTTGCCCTTGCCGACGCCCCAGTGGGCCTCGCCCAGAGCATGAGCCTGCACGTCGCCCACCACGGCAACGGGGAGACCAAGGTCCTCGCGCAGGCGCGGCCCCAACTGAACGCCGGACCAGCCGGGCATGATCTCGTTGGCATACGCGATGGCGCCCGTCTTGGGATCGACGACGCCTGCGGCACCGATACCGACACCGAGGACCTCGACATCGGGATTCGCCTCAAGAGCGGCCTTGATGGACGCCTCGATACGCTGGAAGACGGCCTCGCCGCCCTCCTGGGCCTCAGTAGGAACCTCGGCCTCAAATACGGGATGGGGCACGCTGCCGTCAGCCGGGTACTCCATAATGGCGGTCGCGATCTTAGTTCCGCCGATGTCGACAGAGCAGACGTACTTGTTCTCCATGTCGCTCTCCTTCGGAGATAAAAACAACTACAGGAAATGAAGGCGGTGTTATCGCCGCAACTTGGTAAAGGTTTCCCAGGTGCCCGAGGTTGGGGTGAAAGTGGTCGGGCGTTGACCTAATGGGTCACGCCCGACCACTTGAGCCCCAAGATCGGGTGCCTGGGGAAGCTTTACAGGAGACCGTTGTCCTGGAGGACCTTCTTAATCGCCTCGACGTTCTCGCCGGTCATGGCCTTCACCGGGCGCGGCATGGTCGGGCTGTCGAAGATGCCCATGAGGTTCATAGCGGTCTTGAAGGCGCCGACGCCACCGGCATAGCCCTGAACGCCCGAGGTGACATCCCAGATGTGGGAAATCTCGTTGAGGCGATCCTGCTCGGCCTTGACGGTAGCCCAGTCGCCGGCCTGAGCGGCCTTCCACTGGCGCACGTAGCCCTCGGGCTCAACGTTAGCGAGACCCGGGACAGAACCGTCGGCGCCACCGAGGTAAGCGCCGTCGACAACGACCTCGTGACCGGTGAGGATGCTCATCGGATGACCGTTCTTCTCGTTCTCCTGAACGAGGTAGCGGAACGAGATGTCATCACCCGAGGAATCCTTGACGCCGGCCAGGACGCCCTCGGCGCCGAGCTTGGCAAGGAGCTTCCAGGGGAGCTTGGTGTGGACGCAGACGGGAATGTCATAGGCAAAGATGGGCAGGTCGAGCTCCTCGTGCAGGATGCGGAAGTGCTCCTCGACCTCGGTCATGCCCTGCAGGGCATAGAACGGGCAGGTGGCGACAAGCGCATCGGCGCCCAGCTCCTGAGCGACCTTACCATGCTCGATCATGCGCTCGGTCTCGGTATCGATGATGCCGACCAGAACGGGAACGCGGTGGTCGACGATGCGCACGGCCTCGGCGACAATCTGGCGGCGGCGCTCGTCGGTGGAGAAGACGACCTCGCCCGAGGAGCCCAGGAAGAACAGGCCATCGACGCCGGCATCGATCATGCGGTTGATGCTGCGCTCAAAGGAGGCAACATCAAGCTGGTGGTCTTCGGTATCGGGAACAACGACGGGAGGGATAACGCCGGTGAATTTCTGAGTTGCCACAAGAATCTCCTTAGTTGTCTGGCGGGCGGCCCTATGCCACCCACTCTTGTTGGCAGTGTCCAGGCCGTCTAGGCCAAAGAACACGGGTAGAACGTTTGGTTCAAGAAGTCGACGACTTCGTTTTCGAACGCATTGATGCGCTCGTGAGCGTATTTGGCATAGATGATATGCCTCCGGTCACACTCAAGACCGTTGAATACGGCGAACTGGCCCTTGGGATCGCTCACGGCATCCATGAGCGATGTGCCCATGAGCACCGATCCGCGCACCCGAGACGACAGAGCCTCGAGGCCACCGGGGATTGGATTGGCAACCGCCGTGCAGGCAAGGCCCCGCTCGTCCAGAGCGGAAACCGCCAGCGCGACGCCGCCGCCAAGGCCCTCGCCCCACGCAAAAATGCGATCGGAGTCCACGCCGTCAAGATTGCGCGCGACCTTCGCCAACGCGCAGCCCCAACGGACGCGCTCGACAAAAGCGGGCGAAGCAATCCCCCGCTGCAGGTCGTCCGTACCAGCAACACCGTCGTCCAGTGCAAGCACGGCATATCCCATGGCGGCAAATCTCGTCATGTGATGCCAGCCGCGCACAGGCCGATCGATGTCGTGGAACATCAGGCACAGCGGCACGCGCTCAGATACTCGGGCACGACCGACAGGCTCGATCAAACGAGCGTGAATCGCATCGTCACCGAGCTCAAAGGAGACCTCCGAGTAACGGGCGCAGGGGTTAACAAAGTCAATCGCCGTAATGGCCAGGCCTTGAATCTCAAGATTCGAAGCGCATGTCTCTAAATCAGAAATATCTGCTTGGACATCACCGTGCCAGTCCCGATATTCTGCGAGCCTTGACGAAACCGTTCCAGGAATTCCCACGAGCCCGGGGACTATCAGCTCGTCAACATTGCTCTCGCACTTAGACATGAGCCTCCCCTCCCTCGCAGAAAAACGAAATGATCAGATCATCAAAGTCCTGAATCTCCTCGTGGCCAAAACCTTCAAAGAACTCATGACGCTTTTCACAGGTCAGGTTGTTGTAGACCGCAAACTGCGTCGCCGGCGGACAGACGATATCGGCTGTGCCCGTGCCAAACAGAACGGGGCATTTGACCATGGGGGCAAAGTTCTTGGAATCGAAGTACGCCAGTTTGGCATAGGCTTCCTCGATACGAGTCGAGTCCTCGTCAAACCAACGCGACCAATAGCGCAGACCCTCGTAGGCAATATCGTCGGCGTCCAGATCCCAAACCAGGCGGAAGTCCGATAAGAAGGGATAGAGGATGGCCGCGCGATTGATAAGCTCGCTGTTAAGCGCGCAGGTCGCAATACCCAAACCGCCACCCTGCGATGCGCCGTTCACATACACGCGGGTAAGATCGATGCCCTCGAGCTCGCGAACGATACGGCACAGAATGCGGATATCCTGGTGCAAGCGGATATAGTAGAGGTTGGCCGGGTCGCCGTCGATACCGGCGACGATATGGCCCGCGACCGTCGTGCCCTCAAATCCACCAATATCCTCGGAGGGGCCACCCTGGCCGGGGCAGTCGAGGGCGATGAGCGCCATGCCCATGCCCGCAAACGACGCCTGCTCAAACCAGCTGCGGCTCGCACCCGGATATCCATGGAACTGAAGCACCAGCGGCATGGGCTCCTCCGAGACCGGCTTGAGGTACTTGGCATGCAGGCGTGCACCACACATGCCGGTATACCAGAGGTCGAAAAACCGACAGGTCGCGGAATCCGCAACCGAAGCCGCCTCGATCGCGTAGTCGAGCTCGACGGCGTCCGCCTCGGCCATGCGGTCCTTCCAAAAGAGATCGAAATCCGATGGACGGGGCATAGCGCCTCGATATTCACCAAATTGCTGTTGTAGCTCTTGAGCACTTGGCATGGCTCGTGAACCCAACCTTTCGAAATCGCAACGGAGGTGCGCCCGGCAAGGGAACCGGGCGCACGGGAGGGAAAGCGAGACTACTCGCCGAGCTTGGGATGCAGCAGCGACGGCGCAGCGCCGAGCAGCATCTTGGTGTAGGGGTCCTGAGGGTGCTGGAAGACCTGCTTGGCCTCGCCCTGCTCGACGATCTTGCCGCCATTCATAACGATGATGTCGTCAGAGATATAGCGGACCGTCTGGATGTCATGGCTGATGAACACCATGGCCAGGCCGAGCTCCTTCTTAAGGTCGGTCAGCAGGTTCAGAATCTGCGCGCGGACCGAAACGTCCAGAGCCGAGGTGGGCTCGTCGGCGATGATGGCATCGGGGTTCAGCGACAGGGCACGGGCAATTGCGACGCGCTGGCGCTGGCCGCCCGAAAGCTGGCCGGGAAGAACCTCAGCAGCGGAGCTGGGCAGACCGGTGAGCTCCAGGAGTTCCTTGACGCGCTTCTCCTGCTCGGCCTCGGTACCCAGGTTGTGGACGCGCATGGGGTCGAGCAGTTGCTCGCGAACGACCATGCGGGGGTTGAGCGCCGTGGCCGGGTTCTGGAACACGACCGAGATGACGCGACCCATGTGGCGACGGTCCTCGGCGGTACGTTTAGTAACGTCCTTGCCCTTAAAGTAGACCTTGCCACTCGTGGGGGCCTGCAGACCGCACATGACGTTGGCGGTGGTGGACTTTCCGCAACCGGACTCGCCGACGATGCCGATGGTCTGTCCGGGCATGAGCTTAATCGTTACACCCTGGACGGCGTGAACCAGGTTGGGGTGCAGAATCGAGCCGGTACGGGTCCTAAAGGTGACGTGGACGTCATCAAGGAAGATGATCGGCTCGACGCCGTTGACTGCGGTCTCGCTCATCTACATCACCTCCGCGTGAGGGGTCAAACCATTTGCCTTGAGCACCTCGTCGGGGAGCTCGGAATAGAAGTGCTCGGTGCCGGGCACGCGCTTGAAGACCGGACGGGTGTCCAGGCCAATGCGCGGATGGCTCGAACGGGGCGCGAAGCGATCGCCCTTGGGGAAATCGCGCGGGCTCGGAACGGCGCCGGGCACCTGGTGCAGGCGGCCCGAACCGCTCTCGATGGAAAGGACGGAACCCAGAAGGCCGCGGGTGTACTCGTGAATCGGGTTGGTGAGCAGCTCCTTAGTGGGCGCCTGCTCGATAACCTGGCCGGCGTACATAACCGTGATGTTATGAGCGACCTCGGCGACCAGTGCCAGGTCATGCGAAACGAAGATCATGGCAAAGCCGAGCTTGGCCTGAAGATCGTTGAGCAGCTTGATAACCTGCTTCTGAACGGTAACGTCCAGAGCGGTCGTGGGCTCGTCGCAGATGACCAGCTTGGGGTCGCGGGTAAGGGCCATAGCGATCAGAACGCGCTGACGCTGACCACCGGAAAGCTCATGCGGATAGCTCTCGAGCGTACGCTTGGGGTCGAGGCCCACGAGCTCCAGGAGCTCCTCGGCGCTACGGGTGCCGCCGCGCTTGGTGAGCTGCTTCATCTGGGCGGAAATGAGCATGGAGGGGTTGAGCGAGGATAGGGCGTCCTGATAGACCATAGCGATATCGGTACCGCGAAGGCCGAACCACTCTTTTTTGCTCATCTTGAGCAGGTCGCGACCCTCCCAGAGAACCTCGCCGGAAAGATGCTCGTCATCATCGGTCAGACCCATGATGGCCAGCGTGGTGATGGACTTACCGCAGCCGGACTCACCGACCAGGCCCATGGTCTGGCCGGGACGGACATCAAAGTTGACATGATCGACGACGTTGATGTCACCGTGGTGCTCAAACTGGATGCAGAAATCGCGGACCGAAAGGATCGGCTCAACGGACTCATCGGGCACATGGCGGTCGTTACGCTTGAGTTCGACATCACGCAGGGCGCCAAGACGGGCGGACAGGGACTGAGCCTGCTCCTTGTAGGCGCGAACGGGGTCGGAGACCAGCAGGTCGGCCTCGCGGCGCTTGGAGGAGTCAGTCGGATCCAGGGCGGCGGAGGGAGCAGCGGCCATGGCGTCGGTAATGCCCTCGGAGAGGATGTTGAGCGCCAGGCAGGTGATCATGATGGCCAGACCCGGGAACAGCGCCTGCCACCAACGGCCGGCGAGCACGCCGCCGCGGGCGTCGGCAAGGATGTTGCCCCAGGTAGCGGTGGGCTCCTGGATACCAGCGCCGATGAAGGTCAGCGAGGCCTCGAAGATGATGGCGTCGGCGACCAGGGTAACGGTGAAGACCATGATCGGGGCGATGCAGTTACGCAGAACATGCTTGATCAAAATCCACGGAGCCTTGGCACCGGAAACGATGACCGCGCGGACATAGTCCTCGCCATACTCGGACACGATGTTGGCGCGCACGATACGGGCAATCTGCGGAGTATACATAAAGCCGATGGCGAAGATGATCGACGGCACGGAATTGCCCAGGATGGAGACGAAGACGGCAGCGAGGGCGATGCCCGGGATGGACATGATGATATCCAGGATGCGCATGATCGCCTCGGAAACGGACTTGCGCGAAACCGCCGCGAGGGCGCCCACGACCGAACCGCAGACCAGAGCCATGGCAGTAGCACCGAAGCCGATGATCAGCGAGTAACGGCCACCGTAAAGCATACGCGACAGGATGTCGCGGCCCTTATCGTCGGTACCGAAAATAAATCCATTGCCGGGAGCCTGACGAGCAGTGAAAATCTCGACCGGGCTATAGGGGGCAAGAAGGGGCGCCAGAATCGCGGTCAGGGCGACCAGCACCAGCACGACGGCGGCAATCTTAGAAGACAGCGTCATCTTCTTCCAGCCACCGAGCTTGAGCCCCTTGGAGGCAGCTTTCTCGAGCTGCTCGGTTTGCTTCTCTCGAATCTTTACCATAATCTACACCGTCCTGATGCGCGGGTTGATGAGCAGGTAGAGCATGTCAACCACGATGTTGATGATGATGAAGGCAAGAGCAACGACGATGACGACGCCCTGAACCAGGTTCGCCTCGTTGCCCTGAACGCCCTGCAGAATCGCAGTACCCATGCCGGGGAGGTTGAAGATGACCTCGATGACGACGGCGCCGCCCATAAGGTAACCGATCTTAAGACCGAGGGTGGTGACCGGGGTGATCAGCGCGTTGCGCAAAACGTTGATGCCGACGACGACCTTCTCGGGAACGCCGGCGCCACGGGCCATGCGGACGTAGTCCTTGTCGAGCTCCTCGACCATGGCGGTACGCACGATACGAGTCATCTGACCCGTCAGCGGAAATGCCAGGGCGATAGCGGGCATGATCATACGTCCCAGATAGCCAGCCGGGTTGGTGGTGAAGTGAGGCAGAGCACCGGACGCCGGGAGCACCTTAAGGTAGGAAGAGAACAGCAGGATCAACAGAACGGCAAGCCAGAACGACGGGGTTGCCAGGCCGGCGATGGAAAAGACGCGGATCACTTGGTCCGGCCATTTATCGCGATACAGTGCCGCGATGACGCCGAGTAAAAACGAGACGACCGCGCCGATGGCAAGACCGATAAAGGTCAGCTGCATCGTGACGGGCAGGGCCGTGGAGATGCGCTTGGCAACGGAGTTGCGAGCAGCACCATAGGTGCCCATGTCACCATGGATCAAATCGCCCATGTAGCGCACGTAGCGCACGGGCCAGGGGTCGTCCAGACCATACTTCTCATGGTACTCGGCAACCGCCTCGGGCGAGGCACCGTCACCCAACGCCGTATAGGCGGGGTCGGTCTTGGAGAACGACATAAGGAAGAACACCAGGACGGTGACGCCCAATGCCATGATCGGCAGCGCCACGAGACGCCTTCCAATCAAACGTAGAAAGTTGTTCACGTTCTCTCCCCTTTCTTTTGTCGGTAGGACCAACTGGTATATGAGTATGGATACTCATTACAAGACCCGAGCGACATCGAGGCCGCCCGGGTCTTTGTTTCAACTATGAGGACGCTGCCTTACGACCGACGCCCCACATATGACTCAAGCGAGTCTTAGGCCTTGACGGTCGCGACGCCCCTGAAGGACATGCTCGTCGTGCCGATGCCCTTGAAGCCATCGAGGGCCTCGCCGTTGGGCGCGGTCGACGGATCGTCCCAGGAAGCGGAAACGGTCTTGACGTGGACAACGGGGTACAGAACGGCGTTGTCGGCGATGATGTCGAAGCACTCGTTCCACTTCTTCTGCTGCTCGTCGCCCTCGGCGGCAAGAGCCTCGTCCATGAGACCGTGGAGCTTCGCCCACTCGGCGGAATCCTTCCACGGGCAACGGGTCTGCATCCAGACGTTGTCGCCGTACCACCAGTTGAGCAGCAGGTCGGGATCAGCGCCGAAGCAGGAAGGATCGCCAGGGGCAAGGAGGATATCGTAGGCCTCGCCGCCGTCAATGGCAGCGTAGGTAGCCGGCGAGGTATCGGTCTGGATGGTCACATCGAAGCCGAGAGCGTCGAGGTCGTTCTTGACCTGAGCGGCCATGCCCTTGATCTGCTCGTTATCGGTGGTGCGCAGGGTGATTGCGCCCGGGGTGATGCCAGACTCTTCGATGAGCTTCTTGGCCTTCTTGGCGTCAGTCTTGTACACCGTGGAAGCCTCATGATAGTTGGTGAAGCTCTTGGGCAGGTAGCAGCTGGCAGCGGTGGCAAGGCCGGCGAAGGTGTTGGTGATCATCTTCTCGGTGTCGAGCGCGTACATGACGGCCTGACGGACCTTGACGTTGTTCCAAGGCTCCTTGGCGACGTTGAACATGATGAAGCGGGTGCCGAAGCCCTGGACGTTGTCGATCTTGCAGCCAGCGCTCTCGAGCTGGTCGACGGCGTCAGCGGTGACGAGCTCCATAACGAGCGTGGAGCCCTCCTGCTGAGCGGTAACGCGAGCGGTGGGGTCGGTCAGGATGCTGTACTGGATCTTCTTATCCTCGGCAGCATACTCACCGTTGTACTCGGGGTTGGGAACCAGAGTGATCTCGGTATCGGAGATAGAGTCGTACATCCAGGGGCCGGAACCGATCGGCTGCTTGGCGCGATCCTCCTCGGCCTGGGTGGCCGGGGTAACACGGATGATGGCCAGACGATCCTTGAGCAGGGAGAAGTTGGGAACCTTGGTCTTGACCGTTACAGTGCTGGCGTCCTTGGCCTCGATGGACTCGAAGGGCTGGAAGAACGGAGCATAGGTAGCAGAAGCGGCGCAAGCGGTGTAGGAGGCAACGACGTCGTCAGCGGTGACCTCGGTACCATCGGAGAACTTGGCACCCTTGCGGATGGTGACCTCGAAGGTAGTGTCGTCCACGGACTTGGGATCGTCGGTGGCGAGCTCGTTGAAGGTGCTGTAGTCGTGGTAATCGATGCCGTAGAGGCCCTCGATGACGTGCCAGTTAGCACCCAGGCCCACAGCGGAGCCGGTGCTGGCGGGGTCGAAGCTGGACGGAGCGTAAGCGGAACCAGCGGTGATCACGCCGCCGCCACGGCTGGCGGAATCAGTGGAACCGGAAGCGGAACCTTCGTCGCTAGAGCTGCCACCGCAGCCAGTGAGACCAAGCCCTGCGACAGCAGCGACGCTGCCGGTGAGGCCGAGGAACGAACGCCTGGACATACCCTTGTTGATGATGGCCATGTCTTCTCCTATCAATAGAGAATCTTACCCGGGAGCACCTAGACTTGCCCCCGCGCAACTTGCGGACGATATATACCTTACCTACCGACGAACCCAACTGAGGTGCCGCGCTCGGCGACCGATACATACATACGCTTGAACGGTATTTACTACCGTTCACCGAATTCATTGACAAATGATTCGACAGACAGTATGTATCGACGAGGTGAGATATCAGTCTTCGTCAACCCGCAGGATAGCAGTGTTGTTCACCATGGCTAGTCAAACGTTTTAGCGTTAATAAAACCCGAAATCGGCAGGTAATCACCGCGAAACAAATGATTGAAAATTGACCAATCATGTATATCAGTTGTTTAGAGGCGCGTTTAGTTTTCGGATCGGTTGGCCGATGCCTGGGCGCGTTCGGCATTCCATGCAACAAGTGCCTCGTGGACCGCTTTGGCGACATCGGCCGGAACGCCTCGAACTTCTGCAATCTCCTGCTCGCTTGCTGCGCGTAAACGCTTCATCGAGCCAAAATGGCGCATAATGGCACGTTTTCTGGTGGGTCCCACGCCCGGAACGTCGTCAAGCACCGAAACCGTCATAGCCTTATCGCGCAACTCGCGGTGGAAGGTAATCGCAAATCGGTGGGATTCATCGCGAACCTGCTTGATCAGATAAAGCGAAGCGGAGCCGGTCGGCAGCACGACGGGAGTCTCGTCCCACGGCACGAAAACTTCCTCATCGGCCTTTGCCAAGCCACAAACTGGTATATCGAGCCCAAGAGCCTCAAGTTGCTTGATCGCAGCGGTCAATTGCGGCTTGCCGCCATCGACAACGAGCAAATCGGGGCGTGAGCCAAAACGCTCGTCCGCCATGCGCTCGGGAGCATAGCGGCGCCCCAGGACCTCGGACATCGATACGAAGTCGTTCGCCTCGTCCAACTCGGCCTGAATTTTAAAGCGACGATACTGGCCCTTGTCGGCACGGCCGTTGGTAAATACCACCATCGAAGCGACGGTAAAGGTGCCGTGCAACGTCGAGATGTCGAAACACTCGATGCGCAACGGCGGCGCAGGCAGCGCCAGCGCACTTTCGAGCTCCAGGAGCGCCTGATTGGTGCGATCGTCAGCATACCCCGTGCGCATCATGTAGCGCATGAGGGCATGGCGCGCATTTTTGGAAGCCATATCGAGCAGGCGGTGCTTTTCGCCGCGCTGCGGCCTATGGAGATGGCAAGAGCGTTCGCGCTTGGCCGCAAGCCACTCCCCCAACGCTTCGGCATCCTCAAGCTCGACAGAGAGATTGATCTCGGCTGGAATATCGGCCGTCTCGTCGTAATAGCGCTTAAGAAAGCCCGATTGAAGCTCTCCCTCGTCGACATCCAGGCCTTTATCGAGGATGAACTCACAAGTTCGAACCGTTCGGCCCTCGCGAACGACAAAGACACAGGCGGCAGAGATAGTCTCTTCGCGATAGAAGCCGATGATGTCGATATCGACGCTTGATGGAAAAACGACCTGTTGGCGATCGTCCAGGCCCCTAATGACTTCCAGGCGACGCTTGACGCGCGCCGCACGCTCAAAATCGAGCGCCTCGGCTGCCTCCGTCATCTCGGACGTGAGCTCGTCGACGACATCCTTGCGATGGCCCGACAAGAAACGTTCGACACGCTTGACGTTCTTGGCATAGTCGGCAGGCGAAATCGCGCCGACGCATGCGCCCGGCCCGCGCCCGACATGGTAGTCAAAGCAGGGGCGCCCGTTTTGCGCGCAAATCATATTGACGATGT